>NZ_JBDPGY010000012.1:0-144354 GCF_039841815.1 Ruminococcus sp. 1001136sp1
TACTTACTCATTGCCACTGCTGTAGGTGGGTCAATTTTCCTCGTTAAAACTGGGTCAGTTTTAAGTATAAATCAACAAGATGGATGGATCTTATTAAAATTGGAAAATATATTGCAAGTAAACGAAAGTCCCTAGGGATGACACAAAAGCAACTGGCAGAAAAATTAGGTATGAGTGATAAGTCGGTTTCTAAATGGGAGCGAGGCGTTTGCCTTCCGGATGTATCTGTTTATAAAGAACTTTGTTCAATTCTTGGTATTAGCCTCAATGAGTTTCTGGCTGGAGAAGATATAGCCCAAGAGAACATGATTCAGAAGTCGGAAACAAATATCATTGAAGTGATCAAAGATAATATAAATAAGCAGAAATGTCTGAAGGTTATGAAATGTATATTAGTATTTATTTTTATTTGTGTGGTATCAGTAATCGGATTTACCATATACCGTTTGAAAAAACCACAGAATTACATTTCGCCTGTTGCAAAAGACAGTATAGAAATGCAGACAGCAGAACTGTTTGCTGGATCGGATGGAGTATTCGTATATAAGTTTATCACAACGGATAAATATAAAAAACTCAGATTACATATTTACCGATACGAATCAGGAAAATTGAGTGATCACGATAAAGTAGAAATGGGATTTGAAGATATTGCTTCGCCAAAAAGTGGTGAAATTGTAATGGTGCCGGATTTCGATAATTATGTAATTAAATTAATTGTTTCCGGAGATGGAAATAAGTTGTCAACTGAAATTCCTATTTTAGAAAATGTTGAAGATAGAGAATACTATGGCAGAACGGCAACTGAAATAAAAAATGTCGTAGACATTAAATACAATGAGCAACAGCCACTAATTGCTTTTGTTTATGATAACGACGAAATGAGTGTTCCAACTTTAGACGATTTTATAAATAGCAAAACAGATTTTCTTTCAAAAAATGATTATGTGTATTATGTGGCATTTGAATTTTGTAAGTAATAGACACATACATACGGAGAAATAATGACAATAATGGCTCTGACCAGGGTGACACGGAGCAACGATTATTTTGCGATGGATGAATCAATTAAAAAGCACAAAGAGAACTCGATTTTGAGTTCTCTTTGTGCTTTTTAATGATATAATTTTACTATGATTTTAAAGATACAAACCATACAAAAGTAGAAAGAAGTATATTTATGACATTTGGTGATAAAATTAGAAAGTTGCGAATAGAGAAAAAAATGACTCAACAAAAGCTGGGTGCTATGGTGGGCGTTTCTTATAGAACAATTCGAGCTTGGGAAGTTGATGGACGATATCCAAAGCAGAGCAGTTTATATCAAAAACTGGCAGATGCATTTCAGTGTCGGGTTTCTTATCCTATGAATGATGATGAAACCGTGTGCGTGGGTAATGATGAGCCAAGTGAATATTCTGGTGCTAAACAAGCAAGGCAGATTCTTGAACAGGCAGCTGCTTTATTTGCCAGTGGAACTATGACCAATGAGGACAAAACGATTTTCATGGATGGGATGACGAGACTTTATCTGGAATCAAAAAAGAACAGAAGAAAATGGTAAGAAAAAATGAACCGTTTTGTTTTCTTACTTGCTAGAAAAGAAGAATAGAACGTATAATAGTGTTAGTGATCCAGAGATATTTACTCTGGAAATAGAATTATTCGCACCGGTGGTGCGAGTATAGATTAGGAGTGAAAGAATGGTAGAAGATACTATGTTTTCCGGGGAATCGAAAAATATTGAGTACAAGGTATCCTTACCTGATAAAAGTGAAAAGTACATGAAGACAATCGTAGCTTTTGCCAATACACAGGGCGGCAAGCTGATTGTTGGAGTAGATGATAAAACACACCAGATTGTTGGTGTGGAAAATGATGTGTTGTTTCAGATGATGGACGGAATTGCCAATGCAGTTTCTGATTCCTGTGTGCCACAGATTATTCCTGATATTGAGCCACAGACAGTAGACGGGAAAACGGTCATTGTTGTATCAGTAGAAGCTGGAAAGAACAGACCGTATTATCTGAAATCAAAGGGAAAGGATAATGGTACTTATATCCGTGTTGCAGGTACATCAAGGCAGGCATTTCCAGAGAAGATAAAAGAACTGGAAATGGAAGGTGCCAGAATTTCATGGGATGAGCTTACCTGTGTAGGTTATCCTGTTTCAGAAGAAGCTACAGAGAAACTTTGCCAGGATATTGAAAGATTTCGGAAAAAAGCTGGAATGGCAGAACATTCTGTGAAGAAAGAGCAGCTGATAAACTGGAAGATCTTAAAGCAGAGTGAAGGACAGCTTCTGGCAACGAATGCCTATGCGTTGCTGACTTCAGAGTATTTTTCATTTTCTAAAACACAATGTGCGGTATTCAAGGGAACAGATCGAGCAGTGTTTCTGGATAAGAGAGAATTTACAGGACCGATTTATACACAAATCGAAGAAGCTGTAGATTTTGTATTGAGAAATATTCGACTTGGAGCAACAATTGACGGATTGGTGCGAAAAGAGAAATATGAGCTACCACCGGAAGCAATCAGGGAAATGATCATTAACGCCCATTGTCACCGTAACCTGTTGGATGAATCCTGTATTCAGGTCGCAGTTTATGATGACAGACTGGAAGTGACTTCTCCAGGCGGATTATATAACGGATTGACTTATGAGGAAGTCATGAATGGTCATTCGAAGATCCGGAATAAAGGCATTGCCAATATATTCAGTCAGATGGGACTTGTAGAGGCATGGGGAAGCGGAATAAAAAGAATCCTTAATGCTGCAGAAGAGTATGGACTTCCGGAGCCGAAATTTCAGGAATTCGATAATATGTTTCGGGTAGAGCTGTTTCGTAATTCATTTCCGATGATAAATGAAAAAGAAAACATCGGAGAAGCATCGGAGAAGCATCGGAGAAGCATCGGAGAAACATCGGAAGTAGCGTGGAGAACAGACCTCAACGATACACAGCAAAAGATTATAAAATTGCTTTCAGAAGATCATCAATTATCAGCGGTTAAGTTAGCTGAAAAAATCGGTGTTGCCAGTCGAAATATAGAGAACAATATTAAGAAGTTAAAAGAGTATGGTATTCTTATAAGACATGGCTCTCCAAAGAATGGTTACTGGGAGATTGTAGATAAAGATCTACAGGAGTGAGAAGTAAATTAGTCCAAGACTAGTCCAAGATATCTCAAGATTAGTCCAAGAGAATATATATATAAATAACAAAAATAGATTGACATTTTGTAGTAATCAGTAGTAAATTGTACTTGGGGAAGGGAAGTGATATGTTTGGCTAGAAAAACACCAAAAGATGGCAAAGAAGAAAACATACGAGTACGGGTGACTCCAGAACAAAAACAGAGACTTGTTGAGTATGCAGAAAGACACTATCAGAGCATGAGTGGTGTTGTATGTCAGGCATTGGATCTCCTGTACGCAAGAGAAGAACAACAAAATAACAAAGAGTAGAATGGAGTTATTTTGGAGTTTATTTCATCATAAGCGGTGCGAAAAGCACAAAATCAGAACGCATGTTTGAAATATAAGCCTCTAATAACAGCCTTTGCGTGTCATGAAACGCAGTCCGCAAAGGAGTTTGAATAAAAAAGTGAAATAAACAAAAAAGCGAAATTGGCTGTAGGATAGAATTCCTGCAGCCTCTTTTCGTGCAAAAAATAGTAGCTTTTACAGATTAGGACTGGTCGACTGGACAACGTCTTGGTACAATGTAATCAGTGAAACAATCCGCAGGTATGGTAGTCGGGGACTTTTGCCTCCGACATTATATATAAGTAACCCCATGTATGAAAAGAAGGAGAGGCCTCATGCAGGTATCAGATAAATTAATCAAACCACTGACAGAAGCGAAATATTTAAATGCAGATAATGTAAGCAGATATCGCTGTATTATGCGTATTTTTTTTGAACATTACGAGAAACTGAAATACTGGCTGTACCAGGAAGAGGTTTACGAAGAAATGATAAAGGATCCTTTTTTTGCAGATTACAGACCAGAGCAGTGTCAGCAGGATCTCACAATGTTGACAGAATGGAAGAATCTGAATACGATCCAGGATACGAAAAAGGTGGCATCCATTGAAGAATTTAAGAACAAAAAGTACCGCTATCAGATGACGGAATATAGTGTAGAGATAGAACGTCTGGTGCTTAGACTTGAGAACCTGTTCATTGAAGGTGCATCCTTAGAGCCCACATTATTGGAGCGGATACGAAGAGGTATAGAACGGTTTCCGGAGATGGTGGAAAGAGATAAAAATGAAGTATATACCTGGTGGACAGATCTGAATAATGATTTTGTACGCCTGAATCAGAATTATCAGGACTATATCAGAGATCTGAACAGTGTGCGGGCAGAAGAAATGATGCATACGAAACAGTTTCTGGTGTTTAAAGACCGGTTGATCGAATATCTGCGCAGCTTTATTAAGGGATTACAGAGAAATGTAGGTGTGATAGAAGAAAGCTTATGCATGCAGAAGGAAGAGATGAAAAATCAGGTATTTGAAAAAGTAGTTGATTATGAATTGTCGATACCGCGAATGGATGTAGAAGTATCGAAGGAAATGATCTGGCAGAAAGTTAAGGGCCGTTATCAAAGTATCTATGACTGGTTCGTAGGAAATGAAGGCCAGGAGAATGAAGCGGGAAAGCTTTTTGATGCGACAAATGACATTATTCGCAGGATCACAAGATATGCAGCGCAGTTAAGTGAAAAGAATGCATTGGGGGCTAACAGAAAAGAAGAATACCGCAAGGTGGCAGAATTATTTTTGCAATGCCAGGATATGGAAGAAGCCCACAAAATGTCTGCAATGGTATTTGGCATGGAGTGCCCGCAGCATATTGCCGGAGATCTGGTACGTGAAACGGATAGCATGAATATCGGAGTATACGAAGAACAACCCATGGAAATCAGTTTAAAGCCAAGGATACGTACATACAGGGAGAAATCCAGAAGAAGTGCGATCCGCGAATCAGCAGAGCAAAAGCAGGAAACAAGACGTAAAATGCTGGAAAAACAGAGAGAAGAAATGGAAAAATTGCAGGCGTTGGAAGTAAATGGAAGGATTCATTTTGGAGAATTACCAGTGCTGGAACCAAGAATCAGAGAGATCCTTTTGAAATGGCTGTCGGATGCCATGGAATCTGCGGATTTTTCTGCAAGAACGGATGATGGAAGAAGATACATATTAGACAGAAGCCGGGCAGATGAGACCTGTGTTGTGCATTGTCTGGATGGTAATTTTACTATGCCTGATTTGTCAATTGTATTTCAGGAGGAAACGTGATGAAGGAACTGGAGATCCTGTTAAATAAAAGATGGGTATTAAAATCCAGAGATAAGGAAACCTATTATAAATTAAGAGATGCCCTTGGAGAACTGCGTAAATTTACTACAGAGAAAATGGGCTGCCAGATCATTGACAATTCACTTCTGATAAAGATGGAGAAGATTCCGGTGATACCGGAAAGCTTTATGGGGATCCAGAAATTTTCCTCAAAAGAAGAATATGCATATCTCTGTATTCTGCTGATGTTTCTGGAAGACAGAGATGCACAGGAGCAGTTTATCATATCACAGCTGACGGAATATATTACAGCAAATCTGCCTGGGGAAATCTCCGACTGGACATTGTATACGAATAGAAGGAAGCTGATTCGTGTAATGAGATTTGCAGCAGATCAGGGGCTTATTGGAGTTACAGATGGAAAAGACGAGGCATTCATGGACGATGAAGGCGGAGAAGTGCTTTATGAAAATACAGGGGCATCCAGGTATTTTATGAAGAGCTTTTCAAAAGACATTATGGAATATACGAAACCGGAAGATTTTCAGGAAAGTGACTGGTTTGAAGTGGATGAAGACCGAGGCTTTGCAAGAAGACACAGGGTTTATAAAAGACTGATTTTTGCACCTGGTATGTACAAAGCGGATGGCTCATCGGAGGATTTTGAATATCTGAAATATTACGGACGCAGATTAAGCGAAGAACTGGAGCAGATATTTGACTGTCATGTGCACATTCATAAAGGAAGTGCATATCTGCTATCCGGAGACGACTGCAGGATGGGAACGGTATTTCCCGGCAATAATTCCATATCCGATATTTTGCTTTTGTGTTTTCGTGAAATACGCAAGAAAATTGAGAAGGGTCAATGGAAGACCGGATTGGATGAAACCTGTCTTATAGATCAGATTGAATTTGAAAATATGATAAAAGAAATGAAACAGGAATATGGAAGTGGATTTTCGAAAAATTATCGCGAGATGCCGGAAGGGGAATTTGTAAAAAGTGTGTTGGATGAGATGAAGTTGTGGATGTTCATAAGAAAAGAAGAACTCGCTCATCAGATAAAAATATGTCCGCTCACCGGAAAAATACAGGGAAGTTATCCGGAGGATTATATGGGAGGAAGAAATGATGAATAGCAGATGGCAGGCAAATAAGATCGGGCTGATTAATTTCTGGTATTATGACGAACAGGAATTCCCATTTGTGAAGGGAAGAATGCTCCTTCGAGGTTCAAACGGATCGGGAAAATCAGTAACCATGCAGAGTGTGGTGCCCCTTCTTCTGGATGGAAATATGAGTCCGGAACGACTGGATCCCTTCGGTTCCAGGGATCGTAAGATGAGCAGTTATCTTCTGGAAGAAGATGACGGACGTGAAGAACGCACTGGCTATCTGTATCTGGAGCTTAAAAGACAAAACAGTGACACATATTTAACAATTGGAATGGGTATCCGCGCAAGAAGAGGAAAGAATCTGGATAAATGGTATTTTAGTCTGACCGATGGAAGACGTATCGGTAAGGATTTCTTTTTATACAAGGATTCAGGAGAAAAGGTTACACTTTCCAAAAAAGAGCTGGAAAACAGGATTGGGGATGGCGGCCGCGTTATTGACAGACAGGTTGATTATATGGAATATGTGAACCGCCAGATTTTTGGATTTGAGACAACAGAAGAATATAAGGAAATGATAGATCTTTTGATTCAGCTGCGTACACCGAAGCTTTCCAAGGATTTTAAGCCATCTGTAATCAATGATATTTTAAGTGATTCCCTTCAGCCCCTGTCTGATGATGACCTGCGTCCTATGTCGGAAGCCATTGAAAATATGGATACCATGACCATGAATCTGAAAAACAGGAAAGAAGCCAGACAGGCAGCAGAAAAAATCCAGGCAGTATTTTCAAAATATAATCAGAAATTATTATATGAAAAAGCAGAACGCTGCGAACAGGCTGGACTAAATTTGGAAAATGCAAGGACGCGGCAAAATGAACAGGAGAAAAAGCTACGTGAATGCAGACAGAAGATAGAAGACTTGAAAATAGAACATCAGAATCTGGATGTGAAACGTGAGTCCATGGAGAAAGAGAAAGAATCTCTGAACAAAAGCGACGCGGTAGCATTGAAGCGAAGAGAAGCGGAGCTGATTACAGAATTAAACGGACAACAGAAAAACCTGGGAGAAAAGCAGAGATTCCTGGAGCAGAAACAGACTCAATATCAGGATGCACAGAATCAGATTAAAACAGAAGAAGACAGGAAATATGAGAAAGAAAAAGAACTGGAAGAGCTTATAGAAGAGATGCAGGATGAGGCTGATACCATGGCCTTTGAAGAGCATGCATTTATGAAGGAAGAGCTGGAAAAACATCCGGAAGAACCATACAAATTCAATTTACACCAGCAGCAATTTGATAACACAAAAGAAAAAATTAATGAGGGAACAGAGATACTGGCAGAGACAGATCGTCTGGAAAGACAGAAGGATGATCTGATAAAAGAAAGAGAAAGACGGATTCGTGAACTGGATACTCTTCAGAGAAAAGTGTCAGAACTGGAATCTGTATTTGTGCAGACACAGAATGAATGGAAAGAAGCATTGTATCAGTGGAACGGTGCAAACCAGGAGCTGGCATTAGAAAAAGAATTATTAAGAGAATTAAGTATATTTGCCGAAACGTATAAGGAATCCTCTGATTTTGCCGAGGTTCGTCAGAGGATTGCAGATGTATGGATCAAGAAAAATGGGGAAATCGAAGCTGAACTTTCGGTAAATGATACAGAGAGCCAGAATACAAAAAAGGAATTGGAAGAAGTAAGGGCTGATCTGGCTGAATGGGAGAATCAGAAAGAACCACAGCCGGAACGCTCAGAGGCAGTTATACGTAACCGTAAGAGACTGGATGCTCTTGGAATTCCATATCAGGAATTTTACAAGGTCATAGAATTTGGAGATAATCTGGAAGAAGAAGCCTGTAACCGTTTGGAAGAAGCTTTATTAAAGATGGGAATTCTGGATGCACTGGTAATAGATGAGCAATACAAAGAGCAGGTTCTGAAAACAGAAAAAGGATGTGAAGATCACTATCTGTTTGTCTGCAAGAACAGTCAGAAGAATTTGCAGCCGGACAGAAGTCTGTTAGATGTATTGGAACTGAATGAAGAAGTGAACGACATATTTTCCAATCAGCGTCTGACCGGAATTCTCGGAAGTATTGCATATGATAGTGAGAGCTTGTTTACGGTTGCAGAAGATGGAACTTACGGAATGGGAGTGCTTGCCGGAACTGTAACAGGAGAATATGAGGCAGGATTCCTTGGAACAAAGGCCCGTGAAAAACACAGACAGGCAAAGATAGAAGAGTGCAGACAGAGAATCACAGAGTTGGAAACCGCATTACAGCAGCTGGAGGAACTGCATAGAAAGCTGTCTGACAGAAAAGTTATTCTCAGAAAAGAATACGAGAATCTTCCGAAAGACACAGATATGAGAGAAGCACTTCGGATGCTGCAGGCCGAGGAACGAGAGTGCGAACAGCTGAAGCGAGAGAGTGATAAACTGGAATATCAGATCCGTGAACTGGCCGAGATACTGAAAGAAAAGAAAAAGAAAGCACTGGAAATTGCAGAAGCACTATATCTGACCTGTTCTTATGATATATTTAAAGAAGCAAAAAAAGCAGCAGAAGAATATGGAAAGCATTTGATCAGCCTGATTGCTGCACATGAAATGTATCTTAGAAGTCTGATGTATCTGAGAGAGCGAAAAGAACATCTGGAAGATCTGGATGCAGATATGGAACAGATACGGTATGATCTGCAGGAGATTCAAAAAGAAATCAGGAGAAAGACAGAAGAACAGGCTTCCATTCAGGAACAATTGCGTCTGACTGATTACGAAGAAATTAAAGAACGGCTTGATGCATGTATTAACTGGCTGCAGGAGTATCCGGAGCAATTACGTGTATGCGTAAGCAGACAGACGCATGAAGAAGACGAAGTAGGACAACTGACACTGCGCTTAGATGAAAACCAGAAGAAAATTGAAGAATATGAAAAGAAAACGAAATATTTTTCAGAATGCTATGATATGGAAAAGGCTTTGCATTATGTGGAAATACCAAAAGAGATACCGGAAGATGCCGCACATATCAGAAGTTATCTGGAATCAGATGTAAAAGCGCTGGATAAAGACAGTGTGATCCGCGATCTGAATAAGGTATATTTTGAAAACAGAGGCTTTCTTACAGACTATCATTTAATGCAGAATGAGTTGTTTACGGAAGAAGAACAAACGGAATTTCCTGCAAAACGACTGGACGTTTCGGCCAGATATCAAGGCGTAAAGATATCATTTGCCAGTCTTCTTTTGCATCTTGAAGAAGACATTACAGAGCTGGAGAATCTGATCAAAGATGGAGACCGGGAGTTGTTTGAAGACATTCTTGCCAATACGGTAAGCAGAAAAATCCGTGGAAAGATTAACGGTTCCAATACATGGGTACAGAAAATGAATTCCCTGATGAACGGTATGAATACCTCCAGCGGATTAAAGCTTAGCCTTAGATGGCGAAGTAAGACTGCAGAACAGGAAGACCAGCTGGATACGAAAGAACTGGTAGAATTACTGAAGAAAGATTATCGGCTGATGAGTGAAGATGAGGCAGCCAGATTGTCTGCCCATTTCCGTTCCAAAGTGGCAGAGGCACGAAGAAATGCGAAAGACAGTGCGGGAATGATATCCTTCTATCAGATCATGAAGGATACGCTGGATTACCGTAAATGGTTTGAATTCCAGCTGTTTTCCCAGAAAAACGGGGAACGTCAGAAGGAGCTGACAAATAGTGTATTCGGAACCTTCAGTGGCGGAGAAAAGGCAATGTCCATGTATGTACCGCTGTTTTCAGCAGTTGTGGCCAAGTATCAGGGAGGAAGAGAAGATGCACCGAGATTGATATCTCTGGACGAGGCATTTGCCGGAGTAGATAATAAAAATATTCGCGATATGTTCCGTCTGATGACAGAATTCCGGTTTGATTTTATTATTAACTCACAGGTTCTGTGGGGAGATTGTGATACGTTGGACGCATTGGCAATCTATCAGCTAATCCGTCCGGGAAATGCGAAATTTGTAACCGTTATGCCCTATTTATGGAATGGTCACAGGAAAGAATTGTTAGAACATGAGGATGAAGTAGAACAGAGAGGCATAGAGATTGGACAGGCAGAAGGAGTATAAATCTGAAAATAAAATGAAAGACTGTCTGACTTATTTTCACCTGAGCCCGGTCTGGGAGAAGGTTCTGAAAGGCTTCCGGGAGAAATATATTTCTTACGGAAGGTTTGGTGGGAAAGTAATTCTGAAGAATCTGAAACCAACAGATATTGAAGAACTGGAAGGATTTTTTGGAAAATCTTTTCACAGTCAGAAAAGTGTAACGGTGTCCTCAGAAAAATTCAGACAGGCGCTGGAAACAAGCAGATATAAAGAGATAACGCCGGAATCCCTGTTGGAGAATTTTTTTGAAGAGCCACTGCTTGGAAGACAGGAGCAAAAATCCTTACGGGAACAGGAAAAAGAGCGTATATGGGAGATTTTTCAGAGAGACTATGAAGGAACTCCTGTAGAGACAGCCTTAGAATCGTTGCGAAGCATTGTGAAAGACAACGGGAGTCAGGAACTGGCCAAATGGGACAAGATGCTGCGGCTTGGAGCAGAAATCTATAACAATCTGCCATATCGCAGCACAAAGATGTACCTTGCCGTATTTGCAGCTATGCGGACAGGCAATCCACATGCGTTTGATATTGGAACAGCAGATGGGAATTTTTTATATCAGATCATACAGATGGATTTGGAAATACGAAGAATTACAGTAGAGACATCTGCAATATTTCCTGCGTATAAGCGTCAGAAAAGTTATCTGCTGGCAGGAATCATGCTGGACGATGTTTCCAATTATACCATGCTGTATCAGGTGCAGGCTGTGAAAAAAGATGGAAATTATCATAAAGGTATGGCAGGTTTTGCGAAAGAACAGCATATTGTACAGGTTCCTCTTGCAGTGCTTACAGAATGGGATGCACTCTATTGTCCCCAAAATGAAATATATATTGTGGAAAATCCTTCGGTTTTTGCCATGCTTTGCGGAAAAGAAGAAACAGATCATAAGGAAAAAGCATATATGTGCATGAACGGTCAGCCAAGACTGGCAGGTTTGATGGCATTGGATTTACTTGCAAAATCCGAAACACGGATTTATTATGCAGGAGATCTGGATCCGGAAGGTGTGTTGATCGCACAGAAACTGTCACAGTATTATAAGGGCGAATTTTATTACTGGCATATGGAAGCCGCGGATTACGAAAGATGCAGGTCCAAAGAGGTCATATCACCTAAGCGGCTGAAAATACTGGAACGAATAACGGATGAAAGGTTAAAGCCGGTGGCAGCGCTGATCGGAAAATACAGGACAGCCGGATATCAGGAGATGCTGGCAGAAGATATGCTATAGAAATCAGATGAAGATCTTTTGAATGAAAAGGAGAAGTTATGAAGACACGGAAACGAATTTTGTCAATTGTATTAACAATTGCAACACTGCTTCTGCTTGTACTGGATATTCCTGTGACAGCAGCTGGGACGAAAAAGGTAGACGTTTTGTTTACCCATGATATTCATTCCCATTTGGACAGCTTTTCAACAATTGTAGATGGACAGCAAAAAGAAGTTGGCGGTTTTGCGAAAATAAAAACCCTGATGGATGAAAAGAAGAAAGACAATCCAGATACCCTGGTATTGGATGGCGGAGATTTTTCCATGGGTACATTGATCCAGACTGTATATGATACGGAGGCAGCGGAGCTTCGAATGCTGGGATATCTGGGGTATGATGTGACTACTTTTGGAAATCACGAATACGACTACCGGTCAAAGGGACTGGCAAATATGCTGAAAGCAGCCATAAATTCCGGTGAGACAGTGCCGGAGATCGTAGTGTGCAATGTGGATTGGGACGCTATGGAGAAAGATGGCTTAAAAGATGGGCAGAAGCAGATCAAAGAAGCGTTTGAAGCGTACGGCGTGAAAGATTATGTTGTGGTTCAAAAGGGTGATACGAGAATTGCTGTGGTTGGTGTATTTGGAAAAGATGCCCTGGAATGTGCGCCTACATGTGAACTTCTGTTTAAAGATCCGGTAGAAGCAGTAAAGCAGACGGTAGCTGAGATTAAGAAAAACGAGAATGTGGATATGATCGCATGTGTGTCTCACGGCGGAACCTGGGAGGACGAGGATAAGTCAGAGGATGAAATCCTTGCAAAAAAGGTGCCGGATCTGGATCTGATCATCAGTGGACATTCCCATACAGAGCTGAATGAAGCCATTAAGCATGGGAATACATATATTGTATCCTGCGGTGAGTATGGGAGAAATCTTGGATCACTTTCAATGACACAGAAGGAGGACGGGCGTTGGGAAATGACTTCCTATGAGCTGATTCCTGTGTCTGATGAGATCAAGCCGGATCAGGAAACACAGAAACGGATTGATGAATTAATGGATACAGTAGACACCAATTATCTTGCAGATTTTGGGTACACCAGGGATGAAGTTCTGGCTCAGAACGATATTGAATTTAACAGTCTGGAAGAGATGGGAACAAAGCATGAAGAACTGAATCTTGGCGATATTATGTCTGATGCGTATGTATATGCTGTGGAAAATTCAGAGTATTACGATGGGAATCCGGTAGACGTAGCGGTTGTGCCAAGCGGAACGGTCCGTGACACATATACAAAAGGCAATATTACAGTAGAGGATGTTTACAATTCTTTTTCTCTGGGAATTGGAAAAGACGGTGTAGCAGGATATCCTCTTATCAATGCATATCTGACAGGAAAAGAATTGAAGCTGGCAGCAGAAGTAGACGCTTCTGTTTCAGATTTTATGACAACTGCAAGATTGTATTGCAGCGGACTGAATTTTACATATAATCCTCATCGAATGATTCTGAATAAGGTGACGGACTGCTATCTGACCAGAGAAGATGGAGAAAGAATTGAAATTCAGGATGATAAGCTGTACCATGTTGTGACTGACTTGTATACAGGACAAATGCTTGGCTCTGTAATGAAAATGTCCTATGGTCTGCTGTCTCTTGAACCAAAGGATAAGAACGGGAATCCAATTGAAAATCTGGAAGATCAGGCAATCATGGAAGATGGCAGGGAATTGAAAGCGTGGGATGCTATTGCAAGATACATGCAGTCTTTTGAAGATACAGACGGGGATGGAATTGCTAATGTACCGGAATATTATGCAGTCACTCATAACCGTAAGGTTGTAGATGACAGCACAAATATTATTGATCTGGTGAAAAATCCCAATAGATTCTCAGTAATGATCGTGCTGATCTGCCTGCTCTTCCTTGTAATTATTATTCTTATTGTAGTCCTGATCCGAAAACTGGTCCGCAAGGCAAAAAAGAAAAGTATGTGATACTATCACAGAAATGGGGGGGAATAAAATCTGATATAATACTATAAACACCATAAAGTTACAAAAGGGGCTGTCAGGAAATAGACAGCCCCTTTTACGTTCAGAATCAATCTTCTTCCATCCATACCTTCATGGTTTTCAGAAGCTTTTGTTTCTCTGGAATACTCATTTTATGTACCTGCTCGGAAAGCTCGCGGTCCAGGGCAGTTTCACGGTATTCAGAATCAATTCTGCCAATCAGGGAATCCAGAGAGATGTTCAGCAGCCTTGCATAATAAATAAGGATACGCAGGGACATTGCAGTACGGTTATTCTCCACGTTGCTGATGTAGCCAGGAGTTACATTCAGAGCTTTGGCAACTTCTGCCTGGGTAAGCTTCATTTTGATTCGCAGTTCTTTCATTCGGGATCCTAAGTTTTCGTAATCAATCTGATTCATATTCGTTCTCCAATCTTTTTAACAGGTGCCGAACTGGCTTACCTGTGATTTTACACGTATTTAAGCTGCTTTCCAATTTGAACAAAATCTCCTGCAAATTCTGACGCACATCTTGCAGAAAACCCTTTTCAAACAGTTTCTTCAAACATGCTCTGGCAATCTATGGAACGGTTTCACCGCTTCCTGATTGCCTGCGGGTTCTTATATTATGGAACGACAGCTTCTTTATCCATAATATAAAGTATATAGAAAATATATGAAAAATGTAAGCTGTAAATTGTATGCTATTTATTTTATAGCTATATATCTGTTGTCGTTATTTTGACATTTCTGTCAGATACCCATATAATAAAAAGTGAAATTGGAAACAGGAATCGAACAGTTTGAGGTAATCACAAGATGCAGGATACATTTGAAATGCTGGAGGAGCTTTTGGAACAGGAGCAATTTGAATTGCTGTTTCCGAAAGAAAACGGAGCACAGGCTGAATGGGAATGTTATGAGACATATGAAAATAATGAGGGAAAACAGGGCGAAAAAGACAGCCTTGCCAGAGTGGGAAAAGAGAAAATTCCAGGTGATATCCGCCTTGTTTATTTGATGAATGATGCCGTAGAAAGCTTTCTCATTTTCCGGGACGCCAGACTTACAGGCTCTTATCTGGAGAATTATGAAGGCCCTCTGAAATCATCCTTAAGTCAGGAAGGGGATGAATATATACTGGTAGTATGGCAGGGGGAGAACGTAGTCACTCTGTTTTTCAGAATGCTGGATCTGGAGGTTTATCTTTATAACTATGGGGAGATCGGTCATTTCTGGGTGCCTGGATATGAATATCTGCGTCAGCTGGAATATCGGATCGCCATTGCAAGAGATAAGCTGGAATATCTGGGAGAAGAGTTTTGTACAGAAGAAGAAAGGGCACTTGTGCAGCTGGCGGACTTTCCACCGTTGAATTATTGTTGTTATCCGGCAGTGCCGAAACAGTATATTGTGCCAAAGGAAGACCCCTGGAAGCCGTCTGCAGCAGCATTTCAGGTAATGGAAGGGCTGGCAGAAGAAGCCCGGGATTTTTCGCTGCTTCGGTTGTTGCATGTTTATAAGAAATTTCCAGCTCCATTTATCGCCAGGATTTTTGCCAGGGCATTACACAAGAATAAGCATAGTGCAGTGATTGATCTTCTTACTGGAAAAATAAAAAACGCAGCGGCAGCTTATCCTGACCGGAATTTTGGAAATGAGGCTGATCAGCAGTTAAAAAGTCTGCTGTCAAAAGCAGGAAAACTGCAGGAAAAACTGGTCCGGGACGGAATCCATGCAGAGATATTAAGAGAAGAGCCCTTTACAACAGCCAGAGACAGCCTGGATTTTCAGGTTTTTCTCATGGTTTGGAAAAAGGGCTGGTGGAACCGCAGGGTGGAAATCCGAAAACTGTAAAAAAACTATCGTGCTTTAACACTTCTCAGAAAATAACAGATCGCCCACGCAATACTCATCCCCGCGGCGATTCCGAACGCGAAGAGAAAGGTATCTCTCCCATAGTTAAGTGCCTGCATGGGATTTCCCTCTACAATACTGCTCATGCAGTAATAAAGGGTACTTCCGGGAATTAACGGAATCACGGAAGTAACGAAAAAAGAAGTGGAAGTTTCCTTGCAGATTCTTGCCAGGATTTCCGCATACACATCTGCAATAAAACCAGCCAGCAGTGCCGGAAGAAAAACATTTCCCCACAGACTCTTCCCAAAGAGAAAGACCAGCCAGCTAAGAAAACCGCCGGCAGCAGCCAGAGGCAGATATTTGGTTTTCATGTGAAAAAGAAGACCAAAAGCCACAGATCCAATAGCTCCGGTAATCAGCTGTATAACCGTCATTGTGATCAAAGTCCAAACCTCCCAAAAAGAATAATTGCGCCCATAAAACCAAGCGCCAGTGCTGCTGCAAGAAGTAACGCGGCGATCAGCCTGATAATACCCGAAAGTGTATCACCAATGAGTACATCGCGGATCGCATTAGTTGACATAAGTCCTGGGATCAGAAGCATAATATCACCAATCATAATCTTATCCATGTGAAGGAAAGGACAGAGCAAAGTAAATCCGCAAATGGCGCAGCCTGTGAGAAAAGACGCTGCAAATTGGAAAGTAACCTCGTTCATACATACTGGTCTTAGATATTTTTGCAGGCTCCATATCAGGATTGCAGCAATGCCGGCAGTAATGGCATCCGGAATAGTGCCGCCGTAGAAAAGGGCAAAACTGCAGGCTGCAAGAACGCTTCCAAGCAGTTTCCAGAGAGGCTTAGGTCTGTTTGCATTGATCTTCTCAAATTCATTTCGCAGCTCCGCAGCAGAAACCGGATGACTGCAGAAACGGCGGCTCAGGTCATTGAGCTGCTCCAGCTTGGTGAAATCATTCCCCCCACATTCATGAATGCGCCGTGTCTGCGTCCGTGCGCCATCTCCGGGAAATTCCATAGTAATAACAATGCTGGACGTGATGACGAAAACGTTCATATGGGTAGCACCACAGGCATAACCCATCCGGTTCAGGGTGTCCTCCACCCGGAAAATTTCTGCGCCGCTGTTTAACAGTGCGTCGCCCATATCAAGAAAAACATGCAAATAATCTTTAGATGTCTGCATAAGGAATACTCCTTTAAGTTATAGAAAAGCCCTGACAGGTAGGATTCCTTTTCGCATCATTTTGCTCCGGGAATAACATAAGTATAAAGCTTAATGGCAGGCAATACAACCGTTAAATAATTGATTTCCGGAATTCTGTATTCCATAAAATGCTCGATTGTGCTAACATAGTGCATAGTAGATTACGAAATATTTTCAGGAGGAAATTTAAATGGGTTGTACTACAATTTTAGTTGGAAAAAAGGCATCTTATGATGGCTCTACCATGATCGCAAGAAATGATGATTCCGGTTCTGGACATTATATGCCCAAAAAATTTGTGGTGGTTCATCCACAGGAACAGCCGCGGAAATATAAATCTGTGATTTCTCATGTGGAAATTGATCTTCCAGATGATCCAATGGGCTATACATCTGTGCCAAATGCAGTAGACGGCGAAGGAATCTGGGCAGCTAGCGGTGTAAATGAGGCAAATGTGGGAATGACTGCTACAGAAACGATTACCTCCAATCCCCGGGTACTTGGCGCGGATCCTCTGGTAACCTATCAGCCTGCAAAGGACGGTAAGGAGGAAGCTGCCGGTGGAATCGGAGAGGAAGATATTGTGTCCATTGTTCTTCCATACATTCATAGCGCCCGCGAAGGTGTGATCCGTCTTGGAAGCATTCTGGAGAAATACGGAACCTATGAGATGAATGGAATTGCTTTCCAGGATCAAAACGAAATCTGGTGGCTGGAAACCATCGGCGGCCATCACTGGATGGCAAGAAAGGTTCCGGATGAGGCGTATGTGGTAATGCCAAATCAGCTTGGAATTGATAAATTTGACTTGGAAAAGGCATTGCGGGATCAGGAAAAATATCGGTGCCCATGTGAGGAATATGCGGATCTGGAATACATGTGTTCCGCTGACCTGAAAGAATTTATCAGCAAAAATCACCTGGATCTTTCCATGGATGGTGTACTGAATCCAAGAGATGCGTTCGGAAGCCATGACGATTCCGACCATGTTTATAATACTCCTCGTGCATGGTATATGCTGAGAAACCTGAATCCGAAGACAAAAATCTGGGATGGCGTAAATGCAGAATTTACTCCATATTCTGATGATCTGCCATGGTGCATGATTCCGGAAAAAAAGATTACTGTAGAGGATGTGAAATATGTATTGTCCTCCCATTATCAGGGAACCTCTTATGATCCATATGCTTCCTATGGAGAAAAAGAACAGCGCGGAGCATTCCGTTCTATCGGTGTGAACCGTACAGATTTCCTGTCTCTGATCCAGATGAGACCAGGCATGGAAAAGGACTGCAATATTCTGGAATGGGTTGCGTTTGCATCCAATGCATTTAATGTGCTGGTGCCGTTTTATGCCACAATTGATACCACTCCGGACTATTTTTCCAGCACCACCAGGGAAGTAACCACTGACAGCTTCTACTGGGTAAGCCGCATGATCGGTGCCATGGCAGATGCTTCTTATAAGAGCTCCATTTTCCATATTGAACGTTATCAGGAGCGTGTAATGTCAAAAGGCCACCAGCTGATTGGCAAGTATGACGCTCTTTTGGAAAAAGAGTCTGACGCAGTGAAGAGAATGTCCCTTCGCCATCAGGCTAACCAGGAAATTGTGGATATGGTGAAAAAAGAGGCTTCTGACACACTGGATAAAGTGCTTTATGAGCTGAGTAATCAGATGAAAAATGCTTATTCCAGGTCTGATGCGTAATGTCAGAGCCTTTTTCAAACACGCTCTAGAAACCTGTGGACAAATTTCTTTCAATTTAATATAATAAAGTGCAGAAAGCAGTTACATAGGGAACCGGAATGAAAATTAAGGAGGCTGGAATGACAATAAAAGAATGTTATGAGAAAGTTGGCTCAGATTACGATGGAGTTCTGAAAAGACTGGGAAGCGAAGCGCTTGTGAAAAGATTTGCGGTGAAATTTCTTAATGATCCAAGTTTTCAGGAGCTGACAGATGGTCTTGCCGCACAGGATGGAGAGAAAGCATTCCGTGCAGCCCATACCCTGAAGGGTGTGTGCCTGAACCTTGGATTTACAGAATTGTATAAGGTCAGTGCAGAGCTTACGGAGGTATTAAGAGGAAGAGAAACCGCAGGAAGTGATGAGCTTTACGCGCAGGTGAAAGAGCAGTACACGACCTTGACAGATGCTATCAGGGAACTGGCCGGTAATTAATGCCTGCTCCTATTCAGCAGATATCATCCCAAGAGATATTTTGTGAACTTCGTTTACAGAAAACCCAAGAAGTACGGCGCGAAAACATGGGAAACATGATTTCTGTGCATCGCGAAGAGTGTAACTATGAAGGAACGGAAGCGGAACTTATGGGCTGCCAGAAGCCATTGCGATTTTGTTTATCGTATTTTTGCATAAGTGGAAAAAGAATACACTGCTTAGTATTGGCGGTGGAACGATTTTGTATATGCTGCTGGTGCAGAGGGTGTTTTAGACCGTGTTTGAAAAAGTATTCCCGCAAATTGTGACGCACATCTTGCAGAAAGCCTTTTTCAAACACGCTCTGAAATTGGCAATACACCAAATCTAACATATCTAATCAGATATAGCAATATTCTATAACGAACTCAAGGTAAAATGAATTATACAAAATCCTCTTATCTTGCTATGATATGTTCAGACAAAAAAGAGAGAAAACATTTCTCTGAACGCGATTATACGAATCTGGAGGAAAATCATGGCAAGAGGAATCAATACAAAGTGTTTACATTTGGAAGAAGAGGAAGGCTGTTGTAACAATTATGGCTCTATCAGCTTTCCGATTTATCAGACAGCAACATATGAACATCCGGCAGTAGGTCAGAGCACAGGCTTTGATTACAGCAGACTGCAGAACCCAACCAGAGAGCATCTGGAAAAAATTGTAGCAACCTTGGAAAACGGAATTGACGCACTGGCTTTTTCCACTGGAATGGCAGCAATCACTCTGGTAATGGAGCTGTTTAAACCAGGAGACCATCTGATCATAGATGCAGACCTGTACGGCGGAAGCATCCGGCTTTTTGACAATGTTTCTTCGAAAAACGGGATCCATTTTTCCAGAATCGACTGTTGGAAAGGAAATGTGGAAAGTTATGTAAACGAAAACACAAAAGCAATTTATATTGAAACTCCAACCAACCCCATGATGAATGTCACTGATATTGCGGCACTTGCAGAAATTGCAAAAAGACATAATCTCCTTCTCATAGTAGACAATACATTTTTATCTCCATATTTCCAGAATCCACTGGAACTGGGAGCGGACATTGTAGTGCACAGCGGAACCAAATTTCTGGGCGGACATAATGATACCCTGGCAGGATTTCTGGTAACCAACAGAGAGGATATCAGTGAAAAGCTTCGTTTTCTTATTAAAACCACAGGCTCCGGCCTGGCTCCTTTTGACAGCTGGCTGATCCTCCGCGGTATCAAAACTCTTGGAATCCGCATGGAGCAGGCACAGAAAAATGCTTTCAAAATCGCAGAATGGCTGAAAACAAAGAGCGCAGTGACCAGAGTAATCTATCCGGGATTACCAGATCACCCGGGATATGAGATTATGAAAAAGCAGGCCAGAGGATTTGGCTCCATGCTTACCTTCCAGCTGGAAAGCAAGGAGTTTGCCCTTTCTGTTCTGGAAAAAGTGCGGATGATCAAGTTTGCAGAAAGTCTTGGTGGTGTGGAGACGTTGATCACATATCCAACTACCCAGACGCATGCGGATGTGCCGAAGGAGATACGGGAACGCAACGGAATTACAGAGGCAACCCTTCGCCTCTCTGTTGGAATCGAGGATGCCCAGGATCTTCTTGATGAATTTGAAAAAGTATTTGCAGAAACAGAGGAAGAATTATATGGCGGAAAGAAATCTTGATTTTGATAAAGTGATTAACAGAAAAAATACCAGATGTCTGAAATATGATTTTGCAGTAAAAAGGGGCAAGCCGGCAGATGTGCTGCCTCTTTGGGTCGCAGACATGGATTTTGAGACCTCTTCTTATATTGAAGATGCGCTGGTGGCGCGTGCAAAAGAGGGGATTTTCGGATACAGTGAGGTGCAGACTCCTTATTTTGAAATCATTGCAAACTGGATGAAGCTCCACCACAACTGGGAGATCCAGGAGGATTGGCTGATTAAAACCCCAGGCGTTGTTTTTGCCCTGGCGATGGCAGTAAAAGCATACACGCAGCCAGGAGACAGTGTGCTGATCCAGCTTCCCGTTTATTATCCTTTTTCAGAAGTTATTCAGGACAATGGCAGAAAAGTAGTGAGCAGCAATCTTTATCAGGGAGAAGACAACCGTTATCACATCGATTTTCAGGATTTTGAGAAGAAAATCGTGGAGGAAAATGTAAAACTGTTTTTCCTGTGCAATCCGCACAATCCGGTGGGAAGAGTGTGGAGCGCAGAAGAATTGGAAAAAATAGGAGATATCTGCGTAAAGAATGGTGTGACCGTTGTCAGTGATGAAATCCATCAGGATTTTGTTTTTAAGGGAAAGCATCAGGTGTTTGCCAGTCTGAAAAAGGAGTTTCAGGATATTTCCATTACCTGCACTTCCCCAAGTAAAACTTTCAATCTTGCAAGTATGATGATTTCCAATATTTTTATTCCCAATCCGGAGCTTCGCCGAAAATTCCGGAAGCAGCTGGATGCGGCAGGAACCAGCCAGCTCGGGGTTCTGGGACTGGTGGCAACAGAGGCTGCTTATTCCAAAGGTGAAGAGTGGTACCAGGCAATGCATGCTTATGTGGAGGCGAATATCAATTACACAAAAGAGTATGTGGAAAAATATCTGCCTGGGGTGAAGATGACAGATCTGGAAGGCACGTATCTGGTGTGGCTGGACTTCCGTGAGACAGGCCTGACTGTTGAGGAACTGGAGGATTTGATCCTTAATAAGGCCAGACTTTGGCTTGACAGTGGAAAGATTTTCGGAAAAGCAGGCGAAGGATTCCAGAGGATTAATGTGGCGTGTCCAAGGGCAACGCTGACGGAGGCGTTGGAGCGGATTAGAAAAGCGTGTTACTGTTCACTCCGTTCACAGTAACACGCTTCGCGATGCACAGAAATCATGCTTTGCATGATTTCGCGCCGCAACTCTCGGGTTTTCTGTGAACTTTGTTCACAAAAAACACCTCGCGGAATGCTACCAGTGAACAGTAACTAGAAAAGCACTTTAAATGGAGATATTTTTACTTTTTGTTGTGTATAGCGCATAGGAATGGTAAAATAGAAAAAACATTTTGCGTATACACAGGAGAAAACCATGACCAACAAAATCGACCGTGAAGATATGCTGGCGCTGACCAGGAGGATGAATGTTGCCCGGAGTTCTTTTACAAGGATTGCGGGATGTTATGTGGATAAGGACGGGGACTTTGACGGCAGCTTTAACGTGAATTTTTTAAAGCTGTCTGCCGCAGAAAAGAAGAAAAACATTGAGCTTGCCAAGGTAGTTCCCTTTGCAGCAACAAATGTAAATCTGAAACGTTATGAATTTGCAGATGCAGACAGAAGGCCAGGAACCGTGTGGCAGCTTTTGATGGCAATCCGGGAATGTGGGCTGAAAAACGATGCTCTTATGGACAGCTTCTATGATCTTGTAATGGAGAATTATAAAAGCAGGAGACCTTATGCAGTTTATATTTTCCACGACAGATATGATATTCCGGCAAAGGCAGCAGATAAGGAGCGGCTGGGGGAATCAGAAACTGTTTTTGAATATCTGATCTGTGTAATTTGTCCACTTGCAGATGAATACGAGCCAGGTGAGCCGGAGTGCGGCTTTCTTTTTCCGGCATATACAGATGGCGGCGCAGACCTGAACCATGTTGCCGTGTTCCAGAAGGATGCAGACAGGCCGCATCTGGAACTGGTGAGGTCGATTTTGCGGGTGAAATAATAGAAATTTAACAGTTGCTTTTGCAAAATATAAAAAAGGTACTCTGTTATATTGGTATCAACATAATTGATATTAATATAACAGAGTACCTTTTTACAGAGTCTGGAGTTGTACTTTATGGGATATTCTCGTATTCCCGTATGATCTCCTTTGCAGCTGCATACTTCGTCCGCCAGTGCTTTAGCTGCATTGGATCCGGCGTGACGGAAGAAAGCCGTGTTTCATCTGAATTATGGGCGAGATCCGCAATCTTTACCTTACGAGCCAGCGGATTTTCGCAAAGTCTGCGCACATAATCCAGATAATCATCGGAAGGAGCGTGTGTAAGCAGCTGGACTGCCTCTGTGATCTCTCTTGGGAATTCCGCTTCCAGATCAGGAAGAGTCAGGGCAGTATCTTCCAGAACGTCATGAAGCAGGGCAATGCAGGTGGTAGTTTCATCTGTCATTTGTTCTGCAAGATGAACCGGGTGAAGAATATAAGGAACCCCACTCTGGTCGTATTGTCCTTCGTGTGCTTTATATGCAATTTTTATGGCTTTTATGGTTAAGGGAGTATAGACCATAGTTTATTCTGCAGGCGCAGCCTCCGTGTCTGTATTTAATGGAGTAAAAGCTGCCAGAATTTCATCTGCTTCTGCTGTGGTATCTGTGGTGTATGATAAAATAATGGAGACAAACTTTCCTCCCTGTTTGCGGGTACAATATTTCTGAAGAACTTCATAGTCATTGACTGCCACACTTGTTTCCATAACACGGAAATCCTGCCCGGCAATCTGTATATCTGTTACGTCTGAATAAGTATAGCCCATCCCGGTAGCATCCAACATCTGCTGTGCAGCCAGAAAATACTGGTCAACAGTCATATTCTCCAAAGAAGCATCCTCGACAACTAAGGAAACATTAGGAAAACCAGAGATGGAAGAAGCCATCATTTCATAAACAGTGCCGGACAAAGCATCCTCTCCAAGTTCCACCCCGGAAGCTTCCTCCAGAGTAGTCTGGCCCTGCTTCATAACAGACTGAAGCTCTTCCTCTGTATTCATGACTACTGTTTCCGGCGGTATGAATTTCAGATTCAACCACTCACTCTGAAAATCAGTGTCTGTGATGGTGCCTTTTTCATAAGAGGAATCAGAAGTATCTGTAGCACTTTGTGTATGTGCCTCTTGTTCATTATCTGCTGCATCAGCTGTCTGTGAGGTCTCCTCCGCCAGTACTGGGACAACAGCACCGGTGCAAAGGGAAAAAGCCAGCACAGCCGGTATTAGTAAGCTCTTTTTTCTTCGCATGAATTCGGTATCCTCCTAAGATTTATAATGTCAGAAAAGTTTGATGCGTTTGTTGAATAAAGATGGGGATGAAATATCCCACAAATTGTGATGCACATTTTGCAGAAAGCCTTTTTTAAACATGCTCTGATGTCGTGAAACTATTATAGCAAATTCGAAATTACTTTCCTAGTGATAAATGGTAGAAAAAAACGTGAAAAAATTGTGAAGGGTTACTGTTTCAGGAGAAAATTGCAGAGCGCCTGCGCTGTTACTGTTCAATCCGTTCACAGTAACGTGCTTCGCGGAACGTTACCAGTGAGCAGTAACGCTGCGCTACTGTCCTGTTTGGTGATTTGCTGTGGGGAGTTGCGTTTCCTGTCATATTTCGTTATAATAAAAGTCAAAGACTCAAAAACAGATTTTTACCGATTGACAACTTATTATACAAGGAGTTTCTATATGAGCTTTTGGAATACCCTGAAACAGAAATTACGAAGCTTTATTCCGGTAAGCCGCACCTATATGGACAATAAGCTGCGTGAACTGGAAAAAGAGAATAAACGCCAGGAAAAAATCCTCCTGGAGCTTCAGAAAAACAGCCAGTCCATGCTGGAGCTGAAGGAATATGTGTCACAGGAACTGCACCGCCGGGACGACTGGGGAAAACGGGCTGCACAGGTGCAGCGTGAAGCGAAAGAACGTCAGATCTGGGTGATCAAATGTCCTGCTCCTGAGGAAAAAAAGATCCGTTGGGGCGATTATGCGTATGCAGTTGCCTTGAAACGTTACCTGGATCGAATGGGAATGTACACTATAATTGACCTGCACGAAGACTGGGACTGTGAAGTAAACGCAGATGTGGTTCTTGTACTTCGAGGCTGCGAATTTTACCGTCCGGATCGCCGGAACACCAAATGCCTCTATATTATGTGGAATATCAGCCACCCGGAGATGGTTACCCAAGAAGAATACCAGCTCTATGATATTGTATGCGTAGGTTCCTGCCATTATGCCAGGGAGCTTCAGGCGAAGCTTACGGTTCCTGTTTATCCATTGCTTCAGTGTACAGACACTGAGCTTTTTTACCCGGATCAGGAAGCTGAATGCAGCCGTGGAAAAGATTATTTATTTATTGGAAATTCCCGTGGTGTGGCCCGCCCCTGTGTATTATGGGCAGCACAGGATAAGCTTCCGCTGAAAATCTGGGGTGCAGGCTGGAAAGCCATGTTAGGCCCAGATAAGACCATGGTACAGGATGTTTTTATCGAAAACAGCCAGATTCCCGCCCTTTACCGAAGTGCCCGCGTCACATTGAATGACCACTGGAAAGACATGCTGGATTACCAGTTTGTGAATAATCGCATTTTCGATGCCCTGGCCTGCGGTCTCCCAGTAATATCTGACTGCTGCGATGAGCTCAGGGAAATCTTTCCGGAAGCAGTGCTGTACTATAGCAATAAAGAAGAATTCCACCAGTGCGTGAAGAAAATTGAGAACAACTATGAAGAAGTGAAAGCAAAAGTCGACGAGCAGTGGCCGGTGATTAAGGAGCAATATTCTTTTGAGACGAGAGCACGGGAACTGGTGGAGATTGTGGAGAAACATTTGCAAAAGTAATAAGTTTATCGGCTGAAAAAGAATGGGAAAGAGAATGGAAAAGCAAAGAGATACTCTGATCGATTTATTGAAGGGGATTGGAATAACTTCAATTGTTATAGGACATTCAAGTTGGATACTGCCAGGATGCAATTTTCCAATTGGTCCATTTGTTTACACATATCATTTAATGATATTCTTTTTTGTTGCAGGGATGAGCTTTAAACCGCGTAACGATATAACGCCATATATGCAAATTGGAAAGCGGTTAGGAGGAGTACTCCCCATTTATGTGAAATATAGTATTGTGTTTATTCTTTTGCATAATTTTTTTCTGAAAATTCATATACTTAAGAGTGATACAATTGTATATGGAAAATTAGATATTATAAAACTAATATTTGAGGCATGTATTTTTGGAACATCCGAGGCTATGCTGAGTGCATTTTGGTTTGTTTCAATGTTTTTTATTGGTGTAAGTATGTTTATGTTATTGTATTATCATGCTGAAAAAATGAAATATCCAATAATATGGCATATTTTATGTGGAGTTTTAACTGCTATAGTTGGCATTTGGTTAAATGATAACGAGGTTATTTTGCAGTATCATATACAGACTTCTGTTCTTGGAATTACAGTTATTTATTTGGGATATTTATTTCAGCATTACCGTCAGTATATGATGAAATATTTACAATGGTGGTTATCTCCAATTTTAGGCATTGTTATTTGGAAAATTCTATCTCTCAATATAGGAATGGTTGAATTGTCGGCAAACATGATTCTTCATCCGTTGATTTTTTATCCAATTACAATACTGGGGATTACTTTCTGTATTTGTATTGCTCAGGGATTTGATAAGGTTGGAGTATTACGGACATTATTTTGTACAGCTGGAAAAAATAGCTATCATATTATGGCACTTCATATTATTACTTTCAAATGTTTTGATTTGATGATTTGCAAGATATGGAAGCTTGGAAATGAAACACTGGAATGTTTTCCTTATTCCTTTGAAAAGTTATGGCCCATTTATTATATTGTGGGTGTGGCAGTACCATTGATTTTGGTATATGGAGAAAGATGGTTAATAGAAAGAACTAGAATAGCCATAAATAAAAAGTTTTTAAAGTAATAGCAAATCAAATGAATTAGTTTAGTTTCTTGTCTTTTATATATGGTGATGTCGAGGTAGGAGACATGTTTGTTTTGTGAAAAAAAGTTAATAGAAAAAACGAGAACTTCGGCGCGAAACGTGTTACTGAGCGCGGAGTGAACAGTGATATCTTTAGAGAAAAGTGTGGAGAAAATATGCAGAGTTTAAAAAAAATAATTTACAAAGTGCCCATAATTGATAAGCTAATAAAAAAATGGGAGAAGTGTAATAACGAGATAACGAAACTGAGGAGCGAGAATAAAGAACTGAAAGCTTGTATTCAAAAAATGAGTTTTGAAGTAAGGCGAAATGAAGTTTTTCGAGAAATTGATAATATTCATTTCAGAAAAGTACAGAGAGACATGGAAGCAATGTGCCATCCAGAAAGGAGTATCTTGAAGCAGGCACATCCCTTGGTATCTATCATCATAGTAAATCATAATGGAAAAAGTCAGCTTTCAAAGTTATTAAAATCTTTGCATGAAAGAACATTTTATGATAATTTTGAAATCATTATGGTCGACAATGCGTCGGAGGATGAATCTTTAGACATTATAAAAGAATATCAGGCGGTACTTCCAATAAAAGTGATTCGAAATGATGAAAATCTTTCTTTTTCAGCCGCAAATAATATTGGAGCAAACTATGCTGAAGGAGAGTATCTTTTATTTCTAAACAATGATACTGAAGTAACTGATGGCTGGCTTGATGAATTGCTGCTTAGTGCGCTGAATAACGAGAATGTGGGTGCAATCGGAGCAACATTAGTTTATCCTGAAATTCCAAATTACAGTATTAATAAAGGGAAATCGTACACAATTCAGCATGAAGGAATTGCCTTTCGTGACGGAATACGGGAAAATATTAGATATTGGCAACCATATAATGTAAATAATGGTGAAGAATTGCATGCTTGTATGAGCAGAGAAGACCATGAGTGGGCATGTGTAACTGCGGCAGTTTTACTTGTGAGAAAAGAAAATTTCTGGCTGTGTGAAGGATTTGACGAACAATATCTTTATGGATACGAAGATGTAGATTTTTGCTTGAAATTGCAGAAAAGAGGATTACGTAATTATTGTTGCGGTAATTGTCTGGTATTTCACTATGAGTTTGGAACTCAAAGTACAGATGAACCTACTGTGGTTCGAGAAAGACGCGCAAGGAATATGATTATTTTTCGAGGAAAATGGCAAGATTATTTGCAGAAAAGAATGGAGTATAAAGAAGCTTAATTAAAATAAGGGCTTTATGTCAAAACTGTAATTATTGACATAGAGCCCTTGAAGTTTAATTAGATACTAAATTTAATTTAGAAAGTTTAATGTTAGGAAAAAGAGCGTATCCCATTGTCTGAGTGTCCATATTATAGTAAGCAATTTTACGATTTCCATTACTTGAACCAGAACAGGAAACTGTTTTGCCTAGTAAAGAAGAGTAATCTTCTGCTTTGTAAGTAGTTCCGTATATTTCAGAAGAGTTTCCTTTTTGGATAAGGAGGGTGGCACGGTTGCCAGAAGAATTAAGCTCTTCATAAATAACTTTGCCTGTTACGGACAGATCCTCATCTTTGTAATAATATGGATACTTGCAAATTTCTTCATAGCTGAAAGTAAGATGCAACGGGTCGATATTTGTTTCATTTGTTTGCCAGTAATATGCGTTGAAAACTGGAATCGGCTTTTTTAAATCATTATCGTCGATAGTGCTACAATATTTTATACTTGCAAGAAAATCTGAATCTGTAATCAAATTTTCAAAAGTATCAAAGTCCATTTGATAACCAAGAGAATGTTCGTATAGGGAAAGCTGATTCTGTGAGTAATCATTTATGCTGTCTAGCATACCATAAATGTCAATGGTATCACCTATTGAAACATTTTCGATATTGGTTGAAAAAGCGGACTGGATAGATGTATTAGGATAGTTGAATAAAAATAGATGATTATCAGTATCTCGTATTTTTATATAACCGTGTGTTGGAATTTCATAAAGCTCTACTACAGTTCCGGAAAGCTTAACCGGTATGTCTGAGTAGTTATACGGTGTATTGATTAATGTTTCGTAATCTAAAGTAACTGCGGATGCATTTAATTCCTTTACTGACCGGCAATGATCAAACCAATCTAAATCTAAAAGTGTACCATTTTTTGAGTAGGTAAAAATTTTTTTGCATGGTTTACCGTTCTTGGTTTCAAAAATTTGGTAAGTTCCATCTGGAAAAGTAGTTTTTACCTCTTTTTTAATAATTCCTTTTTTGAATGTGACTTCCTGTATGGTTCCATCTTGATAGGAAATGATACAGGTACCATCGAATGAATTTAAGGCCTCGGACCAATTACCAGTGATCGTAAATGTGGAATCGCTTTGATCAGAAAATAATGAAAAAACAGATTCACCATCATTATTTTTTTCTAACGTACCATAATACATATTATTGAAAACATTAACAGAAACAGTATCCTCCTTTTCGGCAGCACTTATTGGAAGTGCTGATAGAAATAAGAAAAGAATAGATAATGAAAAAAAGTATAACAATTTTTTTGGCATAATATAATCTCCTTTAAAAATATATTACTATTTGAAACAGAATTCGTCAAATAAAAACGCCTTGTTTTTACTAGGATTTTTTGCTACAATTGAAAATATTAATAGATATTTATAAAAAAAGGAAAAAAGTATGAATAAACAATTAAAATGGGTACTACGTGTAATAAATATTGGATGCTTTTTGGCGCTGATTTTATCCTGCATAGTCCCGATAGAGCGAAAAGAAACTCTAACATCTAATATTGATGTAAGTAGTTATGGAAATTTACATAGTATTCCAAGAATTGGGTCGATTACAGATGAGAAACAGATGAAACTAAAATTTAACCTATATGATGAAAAATTGTATGGTGTAAATTTATATTTTGGTGTGGATGGTGACGATGAAAACGGAAAAGTTACCTGTGCTATTGAATATAATAATGAAACACTTACAAAACAAACTTTTTCAGTGAAAGAACTGGCTTCATTGACGGAAGGAACTTCGCTGAATTCAGTAGAAATTCTTGTGAATGATTTCGAGAAAAGAGATGGAGAATATACGGTTGTAATAAAGGGAACAGGAATTTCTTCAGAGACTCGTGTATCGCTTTTAGGAAATATAAATACGGGAAGTTATTTTAGATACGAAGAATCTGGAAGTTATGGGGAATATTATTCAATTTTATATGCAATTGAGACTCTGAACCCCAAACATCCGTATGTATGGGCATGTGCATTGATTTTTGCATTGAGCTTATTGAGTAGTTATGTTTTTTACATCAGTTATGAGGAGAGTAAGGTTGAAACTGTTAAATAAAGCAAAAGATATAAAAAAATACAAAAGAATATTGGCTGTGTTGGCTATTGTATTACTGACGGCTTTTATTGAAATTATCTTCAACTTTCAGTCAATTATTGGTGGATATGATTGGATGGATGTTACTGAACATATGAAATTGGAAGAAGAAGGTGAGTATGAAAAATATGTGATTGATTTTACAACAGATAAAGCATTATATATTAAGCAAATAAGACTTGTTGGCGAATTTGCAAGTGATGATGCATATGTGATGGAAGTCCAGCAACTTAATGGATTTGGCAAATCGGAAAAGGTAAGTTATTGGGATAATATTAGTACGTGGTTTTCTGAAAGTTATACTAATTTAAATAAGAAAGTTAAAGCTATTAAAATAACTCTTTATAAGCCAGAGAAAACGGAATTACATTCAGTTGCTTTTTCAAATCGTTTTGAGATTAATAAATATCGGGTATTATTTGTAGTATGCTTGCTTGCATTATTGTATGCAATGATATTTGAAAAAAAATTTGTACAAAAGGTTGAATGGTATTTCCTTTGTTTTTCGCTCGTCTTTGGGCTACTTGTTATAATTTATGCACAGCCGACTTATAATGCCTGGGATGAAGAGGTACATTTTCAGAATGTTTATAGTATTGCCAGTGGTAAGCATGTAAAGTGGTCCGAGGCTACACAGACTATAATAGATAAAAAAACTCCAAGTTGCAATACGAAGGCGGAATATGCAGAATTGCGAGCTGCAATGAATGAAAAAGGAAGAGAAGTTCTACATTTGGAAACAAAAGAGACGGGGGTTGTTTCATATTCCTTTTTGGCATATATTCCTATGGCTATTATGATGAAAATTGGAATGCTGCTTAATTTTTCATTTTCAAACATGTATATGCTTGGGAAAATTGGAAATCTTTTATTTTATGTTGCAATCATGTTCCTAGCTATTAGATTAGCAAAAAAGAAGAAATTGTTTTTGGTATTTATAGCAATGATGCCGACGTCAATTTATTTAGCTGCTTCTTATTCGTATGATGCAGTGGTTTTTGCCTGTGTAACATTGGGAAGCGTTTTATGGTGCAATGAAATGTTCTATTCACAGAAAAAGTATCAGGCTGTAAATATGATTAGCTCGATTTTTCTTTTTTCTGTAGGCTGTCTATCAAAGGCTGTGTATATTCCATTGATTCTTGTTATGTTGCTATTACCACGAGTTCAGAAAATGAAAAAAAAGTATAAGGTTATATTTTGGATTGGAATATTGACAATTTTGGGGTTAGTACTGATGACATTTGTTCTGCCTGTATTTTCTAATACAATTGCTGGAAATGTATCTTTTGGAGGAGATTCCAGAGGGGGAGATACAAGTGTTGTAAGACAGATGCTTTCTATGATTCAGCATCCATGGGCAACTATAAAATTATTAGTTACTGATATTTTGAGGTTTGATAATTTTAGAAACCTTGGAGATCCTTCTTCAAGTAACTATTTTGTAGGGAATTTGATGTTCTTAAATTTTGGTGCATTAGGCGTATTATCGCATAAATGGGTTGTGCTTTTGCTTCCGGTACTCTTACTTACGCTGATTTATAGAGATAAGCAGGATAGTGTGATTTCCTACAGTTCTTTGTATAGATTATTTATTATTTTTGTTATAATAATTACAGTTATATTAATTTGGGTTGCATTGTATTTAAGCTTTACTCCAGTGGGAGTAGAATCTATAGCTGGTGTTCAGGCAAGATACTATTTGCCCTTACTTTATTTAGTAGCGTTGTTGGTTACAAACAAAAAAGTATATATACAGATATCTGGAGAAAGCGTTTCGAAACTTGTTCTGTTATCAGCAAATATATTTTGGCTTGTATCAATATATAGCTTTTTTCTGCAACCAAGATTATTGTAAGTCATAAGAAAACATAAGGGGAACAGATGAGTCAAACGAAATCGCTAAAAGTTAATTCAGTTATAAATATAATAAAAACTGTACTGAGTATTATTTTTCCACTGATCACATTTCCATATGCTTCCAGAGTATTGGGGGTAAACGGAATTGGAAGAGTCGATTATGCGAATTCTATATCGAATTATTTTGTCCTTTTTGCAGAATTAGGCATTACGACGTATGCTGTAAGAGAAGGTGCAAAGATACGTGAAAATAAGGAACAATTAAATCAAGTATGCAGTGAGATTGTTATTATCAATTCTATTTCGACTGCTGTTGCTTATGCAGGATTGGTTCTGTGCTCTTTCCTACCTGTGTTAAAAAATTATCAGAATATTCTGTTGCTATGCGGAACTACTATGATTTTTAATCTGATAGGTGTGAGTTGGGTTTTTAATATATTTGAGGATTATGTATATATTACCGTCAGAACGTTTGTATTTCAGGTTCTTGCCCTCATATGTATGTTTTGCTTTGTCCGCAGCCGTGATGACTATATTATTTATGCTGGGTTAGTAGTGATGGCAAATGTTGGATCAAATATTTTTAATATATTTTATAAGAGAAAATATATCAGACTTTTTGGAAGAAAACATTATGAGTTAAAAAAACATTTGCCTCCTATATTGATTATTTTTGGAATGAGTGTAGCGTCACAGATTTATTTGAATATGGATACTACAATGATTGGTGCAATGAAAGGTGAAACTGAGGTAGGTTTATATTCAGCAGCAGTAAAACTCAACAGGACGTTGACGACTTTGATTTCCTCTGCATGTACAGTATTGATTCCACGGCTTTCCTATTACATAAAACAAGGAATGGAGAAGGAATACAAGGAGATTATTTATAATGCAGTAAATTACTTAATTGGACTTGCCATACCTTGTGCATTTGGATTTATATTATTGAGTAATGAGTTGATTACGATTTTTAGTGGCGCTGAATTTCAGAATGCTGTTCCAATTATGTGCATTTTAAGCCCGAATATTGTTTTATCAGCGATTAATGGCTTGTTGGTTTTTCAAATATTTGTTCCATTTGGCAAAGAAAAAGATACATTAATTTCAACAATTGCAGGCGCATGTGTAAATATGTTATTTAATTTTATCTTGATTATTCCTTATGGGGCAAGAGGTGCAGCCGTAGCAACAATTATTGCGGAAGGAACTGTATATCTTATTCTGAGCATCAAAATGAGAAGATTTTATAGAAATGTCAAGTTGTATGGTGAATTATGGAAATATTCTGTGGCTGGGCTTGGTATGTTTGCTGTTGGCTTGTATATAAGAACATTTAATTTAACTATTATTCCAAGTATTTGTGTTACGGTATTGAGTTGTGTGGTAGTGTATTTTATATTATTAAATATCTTAAATGCCCAAATAATTGGACCAATAAAAGAAATAGTAAAGCAGTTCAGAAGTAAGTAGTTAAAGGAAGGAAAAAAGTTGGGTGTATCAGTAATTATTCCATACTATCATGGAAATAAATATTTAGAAAATTTATCAAAAGTGTTAGCTGATAATATTAAAGAATATGAAAAAAAGTTTGATGAGAAAATTGAAATTCTGTTTATAAATGATAGTCCTGGGGATGCTTTGGAAAAAGAATTTTTAAAAGAAATTAGTGGATATTATCGGATAATCGAAAACAATAAGAATTATGGAATACATAAAACCCGAGTAAACGGCATTTGCGAAGCTAGTCAGGAATATATATGGATGTTGGATCAGGATGACATTGTATCAGAAAGATGGCTATTAAGTCAGTTTGAATGTATTCAAAAATATAAAACTGATATGGTAATAGCAAATGGAAAAAGACAGATATCCGGGAAAAATTATCCAATATTTAAAAATGATAAGACACTAAAAGATGCAACTACCATTGCACCATATGTTGCATTTGGAAATGTTATTGCATCTCCTGGTCAATGCCTAATTCGTAAAAGTGCGATCCCTGTTTTCTGGATGGAAAATATTCTATGGGAGAATTGTGCTGATGATATGTATCTCTGGATGCTGATGTTTGGAGAAAAGCTAAACATCAGTTATAATCCGGAATATTTATATACGCATGTTTCTACAGGGGAAAACTTTTCTTCAAATGAAAAACAAACAATTTATTCCGAATATAAGGTGATTGATCTGTTACGGAAAGCAGGGGGCATTAAAGAATGGTACTTGAGATTCTATGCAGAACGCTTGAAAATAAGAAATAGATATTTCTTTGAGATTAAGAAAAAGTGGCTGTCACAAATATATTATGTAGTAACAGAAATAATAAAAATTTTAGTATTCTGGTTGGTGAAATATTTTAAAATATGAAGATGAAAAAAATATTAATATATGGTCTTAGTAATATGTATGGGGGCGTAGAGGCCTTTATCTTAAATTATGTAAATCATTTACCTGAAAATAAATATACAGTTGAACTTATTATTATGAATAGGACTCCGCAATATTTGGGAGAAAAATTAAAACGAGAAGTAAAAATTCATTATGTTCCAGAAAGAATAAAAAATCCTTTGGGATATAACTGTAGGGTAAATGAAATAGTAAAAAAAGGAAATTATGATATTCTCTGGTGCAATTTCTGCACACTTTCAGATATTACCTGGTTAAAAGCAGCAAAAAAATATGGAATTCCGGTTAGGATTGCACATAGCCATAATTCTGAAAACATGGGGAGTAAATTAGTTTTGATTTCTCACTTACAACACAAAAAAGCTATCAGCAAATATGTTACACATTTTTTTGCATGCTCTGATGTTGCTGGAAAATTTATGTTTGGTGACAATATTGTAAAACAGAACAACTATTGTCTGATTAATAACGCTATTGAAACAGATAAATACTCCTATAATGAAAATATAAGAATGAAAACTCGATTAGATCTTAAGATAAGTGATAAGATTGTTATTACGAATGTTGGCAGATTTCATTTTCAGAAAAATCATAGCTTTTTAGTTAATGTTTTTTCAGAATTTTATAAAAAATATCCAACTTCTGTTTTGCTGTTGATTGGTGATGGAGAGCTTATGGAAGAAGTGAAAAATCAGGTTAAAAAGCTTGGTTTGACGGATTGTGTTATGTTTTTGGGGAATAGAGGAGATGTTGACCGGCTAATGCAGGCAGCTGATCTGCTTTTGATGCCATCCAGATTTGAAGGACTTCCAGTTTCTGCTATAGAGGCGCAGGCTTCAGGATTACCATGTCTGTTTTCTGATACTATTACTACACAGGTGAAGATTACGGAGTCAGTAAAATTCGAAAGTCTTGAGGCACCGTTGGAAAAATGGGTGGAAGATATGGAAGAATTGTTAAAAGAACATCGCAAGGACACAAGAGCACAAATTATTAGTGCTGGTTATGATATTGAAGAAAATGCAGAGCACATTTTTGAGAGATTTTTGTAAAAAAGGGAGTTGTAATAATGAGTGAGTGTATTCATGTTCTACACGTTATAAGAGCAATGGATAGAGGTGGTGCAGAAACTATGATTATGAATCTGTATCGTCATATTGATCGAAGTAGAATTAAGTTTGATTTTTTGGTACATGTAGAAAATAAATGCGACTATGATGATGAGATTTTAAAATTAGGAGGTCGAATTTTTCACATTATTCCATATAGAATATATAATTATGGGTCTTATAAGAGTCAGTTTAAGAAGTTATTGGAAGCGCATCCAGAAATTCAGATTGTACATGGACATATTGGAAGTAGTGCATCTGTATATTTAAGAGTCGCAAATAAATTAGGACGATATACAATTGCACATAGTCATGCACTTAACAAAATGGACAATCTTTCGGATATTATTTTCAAAATTATGACATTAGATAACAGATGGATCTCTGATTATTACTTAGGATGTTCTTATCAGGCTGGTGTAGATCAGTACGGAAAAAAAGTAGTTTCTTCTGAAAAGTTTAAGGTTTTAAACAATAGCATTGATGCCAGTAAGTATGTTTATGATTCTGAAATACAAAGAAAAATGAAAACCTCTTTAGGAATGGAGGGGAAAATTGTATTTGGACATGTGGGACGTTTTATTCCCTTGAAGAATCATACTTTTCTTTTGGAAGTTTTTTCGGAAATTGTGAAAATTGAACCTAAAGCAGAGTTTATATTAGTGGGACGCGGGGGACTAGAAGATAAAATAAAAAGAAAAGTGCAAGATATGAAACTTGTAGATAAGGTACATTTTCTGGGAGTGAGAGAAGATATTCCTGAGCTTATGATTATGATGGATGGATTTGTTTTTCCTTCTATTCACGAAGGTTTGGGAATTGTAGCAGTTGAAGCTCAAGCAGCAGGTCTTCCATGTTTGATTTCAGAAGGAGTTCCGGATGAAGCTATAGTGACACGGTGTGTTAAGAGAGAGCAGATTGCAGCAGGTGCAAAAGTGTGGGCTGAGACAATTCTGGATATGTATAAGAACATACCTCGCATAAATAGATTGGAAGAAATAAGAACTGCCAACTACGATATATATGAAACAGTAAAACAACTAGAAAATATTTATACGAAAGCTGTAAATGAGGAAAAATAGAATGAAAATATTACTTATTATTCCGGCCTATAATGAAGAAAATTGTATTACCAAAGTAATTGACGAATTGGTTGAGAGATATCCTCAGTATGATTATATCATTGTAAATGATGGTTCAACAGACCATACCTCTGAAATTTGTCATAAAAGTGGATATGAAATTATAGATCTTCCAATTAATTTAGGATTGGCGGGTGCATTTCAGACTGGATTAAAGTACGCATATTTAAAAAATTATGATTATGCTATGCAGATGGATGCAGATGGACAGCATTTGCCTGAATATATTGAAGCGCTGATCAAAAAAATAAATGAAGGATATGATATTGTAATTGGTTCTCGGTTTGTAACGGAAAAAAAACCGAAATCTATGCGTATGCTGGGGAGTAATATGATTTCATGGGCAATTCATATGACTACCGGAGTCAGAGTTATGGATCCGACATCTGGAATGCGTATATTTAATCGAAACATGATTAAGGAATTTGCCAGTAACATTAATTATGGACCAGAACCTGATACCATTTCATTTTTGCTTAAACAGGGAGCAAAGATTGGAGAAGTACAGGTGAAAATGGCAGAGAGAATTGCCGGCGAGAGTTATCTGAATTTTACAAAATCAATTTGGTATATGACGAAAATGCTAATTTCAATTATTGTATTGCAGAATTTTAGAAAGCGAAAATACGAGGTTGAGATAATAAATAGTGAGGAGGTCGAAAGATGATTTCTCTTGTATTTAGGATTGCCTTGATTGTTTGTTCTATTTTGACAACAGTTTTTATGATTAAAAAGATAAGAAATTCGAAACTTCAGATAGAACATGCTATTTTTTGGCTCATGTTTGCATTTCTTCTGATTGTAATAAGTTTGTTTCCACAACTTACGATTTGGGGTGCTAAACTGCTTGGAATTTATTCTTCTACCAACTTTATTTTTTTGGTAATTCTCTTTATTGTCATTATAAAATTGTTTATGGCAACAATCGAAATTTCAAATTTGGAATACCGTATTAAAGAATTGTCACAAAAAATAGCTATAGATGAGAAATTTGAAACAGACAGTAATGATAAAGATCAAAAGGATAGTTAAAAATGAAAAAAGTATGTATTTTTTCAGCACAGTATTTACCTACCGTTGGAGGTGTTGAACGGTATACTTATAATATTGCAAAGCAACTGCAGAAAAAAGGGATAGATGTTACAATTGTTACATCTAGAATTTCAAAACTGAAAGAATTTGAAATCGAAAATGGGATTAAAATATATCGCCTGCCCTGCTATAATCTGATGAATGGAAGGTTTCCGACCGTAAAGTTTAACGGAGAATACCGTAAACTGATGAGAATGTTGAAGAAACAAAAATACGATTTAGTGATTACAAATACTAGATTTTATATTCATTCTCTTGTAGGAGTAACATTCGGGAGAAAGTATGCAAAACGCAATATTGTTATTGAACATGGTACGTCACATATGTCTGTACATAATGCGATACTGGATAAAATGGAGCGGATTTTTGAACATGGAATTACCTGGCTTGTAAAAAGGCAGTGCAATGAGTTCTATGGTGTATCACAGGCTTGTTTGGAGTGGCTTGGACATTTCCATATTAATGGTATTTCTACATTGTATAATGCCGTTGATATGGATGATATCAATAATTTGCTGAATCGGAAAGATGACATGAGAGACAAATATAGTATTCCCGAAAATGCTATTGTAATAGCATATACAGGCAGGTTGATTGAAGAAAAAGGGGTGCTGCAGTTACAGTCTGCTTTTCAAAATATTCAGAAGTGTTTTCCGAATAGTTATTTAATTATGGCGGGAGACGGAGTTTTATATCAGAGATTAAAGGAAAGTAATACAAAAAATATGATACTTATGGGGCAGGTTACTTTTGAAGAGGTTGTAAGTTTGCTAAAAGTATCTGATATTTTTTGCTTGCCATCTGTATCAGAAGGAATGCCTACTTCTGTAATGGAGGCTATTGCTTGCCATAACTTTGTTATAACAACTGAGCGAGGTGGTGCAAAAGAAATTATAGTAGACGATTCTTATGGAATTATTTTAGAAAATAACAAAAAAGATCTGGTTGAGAAGGCGTTACTTCGTTCAATGGAAAATAGGAAATATCGAATATCTGCAACTGAAAAAAGTTATGAACGTTTGATAAAAGGTTTTACGTGGGAAAAAGTTGCAGATAAAATAGAACATGAATTTTTATAAAAAGTAGTAGTATTGCATCCATCTAGTTTTTAAAGTATCGTTGGATATAGCTTTGCCAGCTTAATTCTGGCATCAGCTGTTGTAAACTGCCAATTTGTTTTTACGCATCTCGCATTTCGGTTAACTGTCCAGTTACGAACCTGTTTTTCAAAACTTTCGAAATCTGGAAATGGTTTTGCAAGTGCCTAGCGGCTCATAACTCCTATTTCGATTTCTGCCATATCCAACCAGCTGCCATGTTTTGGCGTGTAATGCCATTCAAAACGTTTGGTTAGTCGATTTGCTTCTTCTGCTGAAAACGCCTTGTACAAAGCAGACGGCGCATGGATATTTAAGTTATCTGTGACCAATATGATTTTTTCCGCTTTTGGATATAGCTCATCTGCTGTATAGCGAAGAACTTCAGCAAAATCGATTGCTGTCCGAGTCTGTTTTACAACAGTTTCCCGTTTTCCTGCCAGCGGCTCAGATATCATAAAGATATCTGCAACTCCATTCCGGACATAAACAGAATCTACTTTTTCCGGTTCCCCAGGTTTACAGGGAATCCGTTTTTCAAGGATCAGCTGTTTATTCGTTTCATCAATACAAATTACCGGTCTGGACGGATCATATGGTCTTTGATATACATCCAGAACATCCTCCATTTTTGCTACGAATTCAGCATCAGCCTGGGGTTTGGAATTGAGGGAACTGCAACTGGGGCATATGGAATACCATTACAACAAGTTGCAAGGAGTGTTGTGTACGAGGGTAACATATCGAATGAAGAAAAGTCTTTTTTGAATGAAATTATGCCGCTGGAGAAATATATAGATAATTATAGGCCAGGATTAGTTGATCATATGAAGTGGAGTGAAGATTTTAATACAGAGTTTTTAAGGAACATAAGAAGGAGTTTCTAAAGGTATGGATGTCACTGCTAATAAAAAATCCTATATTATTCATAGAAGCATGGGCTATGGAAACTTGTGGCTTCTGGAGGCTGAGCTATTGGGAATTAAATGTATGGGAGCACCAAGAGAGACTAGTGAGTTTAAAAAGTGTATGATATTACAAGTGGTAGTCTTCTTGGGGAAAATTCGAGTATTGATTTAACTGTAAAAAAGTATTTTTCAGTTGTGACGCAAATGCCATCTGTTGCATTGTGCTTATGGATTTCATTATTTATGATTCTGTATGCACTAGTAGAAGGAAAATGGCGTTATCTACTATTTTTTATTCCTTGTTTGGGAAATATAGCCACACTATTAGTAGCTACACCAATTACTTACTGGCCACGTTATGGATTATCTTTCATTTGCCTGTTACCGATTAGTGCTCTTTTTCCATACTTGCTCAAAGAGTTAGAAGAGAGTTAAGACACAAAGAAAAATAGATATTTAGCTGAACTTGTCAAGTTAATAAAAAGGAGCATAACGATGAGACAAATTGAGACGAACAGAAAGTATAAGCATTTTAAAGGAAATGAATATAAAGTTTTATATATAGCAGAGCATTCTGAAACTGGAGAACAGTTTGTTGTGTATCGGGCTTTGTATGGTGACTTTAAAGTGTATATTAGGCCTTTAGAAATGTTTGCCTCAGAAGTGGATCGTGATAAGTACCCGGAAGTGAAGCAACGATATAGATTTGAACTTGTAGAAGACTAGATAATCCCCTTGCCCGCCGATTCCCCATGTAGTACAATGTAACTACATAAGCAATCGGCGGATTTTTATTTCTTTAAAAATATATTATTATGAAATGGGAGGGCGCTTAAATGAAGATTGGTGAAAACTCCAAATCGGAACAGATAAACAATCAGTTATCAGTATCAGAACAGCAAAGTAGCAGTAAAATGAAAATAAAAAACACCTCCCACCAGACAATTTCCCTCGGCAATACCGCCTTCGCATCCATTCGGGAAGCCAATAGCTTCTACATTGACAAAACAGATTTTATCCGCCAATGGTGGAAAAGCCAGGATGTTGCTACGTTGATAACGCGGCCAAGGCGATTCGGAAAATCTTTAAATTTAAATATGCTTGAATGCTTTTTCTCAGAAAAATACAGGGGAGAAGGAGAACTGTTTCGGGGATTATCAATTTGGAATCATGAGAAATATAGAGAAATTCAGGGAACATACCCTGTGATTTTTTTCAGTTTCGCAGACATAAAAGGGCAGACTTTTACCTCCGCCCGGGAGGCAATCTGTCAGGTAATTCAGGATTTATATGCCGAATTTGGATTTTTAAAGGAAAGTGAACGCTTAAGTCAGGAAGAAAAAGATTATTTTTCTCTGGTTGCGCCAATGATGTCCGATGCAGTTGCTGCAATGTCACTGAAGCGTCTTTCTATGTGCTTACACAGTTATTACGGAAAAAAGGTTCTGATTTTTCTTGATGAGTACGATACGCCGTTGCAGGAAGCTTACATGTATGGATTTTGGGACGAATTGACAGGTTTTATGCGTGGATTATTTAATTCCACATTTAAGACAAATCCTTATCTGGAACGAGCTCTGTTGACAGGAATAACGAGGGTTAGTAAAGAGTCTATTTTTTCTGATCTAAACAATTTAACAGTTATAACTACTACTTCGGAGCAATATGCTGATTGCTTTGGATTTACAGAAACAGAAGTATTTGACGCCCTGGAAAAATATGGAATGTCAGATCGGCAAGGCGAAGTACAGACATGGTATGACGGATTTTCCTTTGGAAACAAAAAGGATATTTATAATCCATGGTCAATCACATGTTTTTTGAAAGAGAAGAAGCTAAGACCCTACTGGGCAAATACCAGTTCCAATCAGCTTGTGGGAAAACTGGTAAGAGAAGGATCTGCTCAGATAAAAATGGTCATGGAAGATCTGTTGGCAGGGAAAAGCTTTCAGACGGAAATTGACGAGGAAATTATTTTTGAGCAGCTGCAGCGGAAGAAGGGGGCAATCTGGAGTCTGTTTCTTGCTGGCGGTTATTTGAAAGTTGTAAAGAGTGAGTTTGATGTATCCAGTGGTAGATACAGCTATGAATTGGCTTTGACAAATCAGGAAGTCAAAATGCTTTTTGAAGATATGGTGGAGGGATGGTTTTCTGATGAAACAGTCCCATATAATGATTTTCTGAAAGCTTTTCTGGCAAAAGATCTGGATTATATGAATGAATATATGAACCGTGTAGCAGAAGCGACATTCAGTACCTTTGATACTGGCAGAAATCCGTCTGATGATACCAATCCTGAAAGATTTTATCATGGATTTGTACTTGGGCTGATTGTTGAACTTGCAGGAAAGTATCGGGTTACCTCTAATCGGGAAAGTGGATTTGGCCGATATGATGTTATGCTGGAACCCCTGGAGAAAACGAAAGATGCCTTTGTCCTGGAATTTAAAGTATTTAATCCACGTAAAGAAAAGACATTGGAAGATACTGTAGCAAATGCATTACAGCAGATAAACGAAAAAGATTATGACTGTGAGCTTTTAAGCCGGGGAATTCAGAAAGAGAATATTTTCCATTATGGACTTGCTTTTGAGGGGAAAAAAGTATTGATCGGATAGTTTGGGGAACAATCCCCTTGCCCGTCGATTGTCTATGTAGTAAAATAAAGCTACAAGACAATCGACGGATTTTTTGCGTAAAGAAAATTTACTTAAGAATCGTCGGAAAGGAATGCATTTAAAATGGATAAAATAGCAGTACTAATCCCCTGTTACAACGAGAGCAAAACCATAGAAAAGGTTGTAACAGATTTCAAGAAAGTATTGCCGGAAGCGGTAATATATGTATACGATAATAATTCCACTGACCATACAGATGAAATTGCCCGCAGAGCAGGTGCTGTAGTCAGATACGAATATCAGCAGGGCAAAGGAAACGTTATTCGCAGAATGTTTCGTGAAATTGATGCACAGTGTTATATCATGGCAGACGGAGATGATACTTATCCCGCAGAATTTGCCCCTTCAATGGTTGAGAAGGTATTGAATAAAAAGGTTGATATGGTAGTGGGAGATCGTCTGTCATCTACTTATTTTACAGAGAATAAGCGGCCATTCCATAATTTTGGAAACAGTCTGGTGCGTAAATGCATTAACATTATGTTTAAAACCCAGATAAACGACATCATGACAGGCTACAGAGCATTCAGCTACCAGTTTGTAAAGTCCTTCCCTGTATTATCCAAGGGGTTTGAGATTGAGACTGAAATGAGCATTCACGCAGTTGATAAGAACATGTATATCGAAAATGAAGTGATCGAGTACAGAGACCGTCCCGAAGGCAGCGAATCCAAACTGAATACATATTCAGATGGCTTCCGGGTGCTGAAAACCATAGCCAAATTATACCGCAATTATAAGCCAATGGCATTCTTCGGACTGGTGGCAGCAGTGCTTTTGATCCTTGGAATTGGATTCTTTATCCCGGTATTTGTAACCTTCCTTGAAACCGGACGCGTGGGAAAAATTCCTACTCTGATCGTATGTGGTTTTGCTGTTTTGGGAGCAATTCAGTCATTGTTTTCCGGACTGGTCCTGCAGACAATGGTTCAGAAGAACCGGCAGGACTTTGAAATGGAACTGCAGAGAATACAGGAGCAGTATAATAATTTAGAAAAATAAAATGAAAAAAGTGGAAGCGCGAAAATGAGCTTCCACTTTTTACGTTATATGATTATTGTTGTAGTCTGTATAATAAGAAGAATTTCAATCACCATCATGGTTTCCCATATTTTGCAGCTGTTTTTGTGATCTACTGACACCATCTAAGTTGAGAACAGGGAGCAAGAGGAGGAAAATAACGTTCTTGAATGCCCTGTATATGATTGTAAACATCTTTAACTCAGGAACTGTACAGGTAAACGTCTCTGTAAGAACGGGGGAATCCGAGGACAAGGTTATGGTACCTGTAGGTTTATGAGTTGTCATCATAACGTACTCAATGGGCTGATGAAGGTTAAAACGAAACTGGGCTTTATACATAAGAAGACATACACCACTGATAGAGAGAAGAATGATAAAAAGCGAGAGGATATGTCCTGGTATTTTCTTTTCTTTATTCATATATAGAATCTCCTGTGTAAAAAATATTTGTGAAATATGCTCTGCTATTCACACAAAAATAAAATTTCATGTTAAAATATTATAACGAATCGGAAATAAATATGCAATGATTTATAAGAAAAGAGAGGGATAAATGAAGAAACGGAAGCGCTTACTGGTTATACTTTCAACATTTGTCATGGCTGCTCAGCCCCTGTGCGTTGCCGCAGAAATGCAGGATGCAGAAGGCTTTGGGGCAGTAGAAGAAATATGGGCTGACGAGGAGAACGAGGAGGAATTTTCAGCTGCTCCTGAAGTGGGGAATGAGGATTTAAATGGCTTTCAGGCTGAAATTTCCACAGAGGAAAATGACAGGATTGAGGCAGAAGAATCTGGTGAGATCATCTCCGGTGCTATTGCAGGAGATTCCGTTGACAGCGGCATCAGCCTTTTTTCTCTGGACTATTACACGGACAGCTATGGTGCTCAGTTGGATGGAAATGCAAAGGCCTTGTACGATCTTCTGGTGCAGAATTATGTGGTGGATTACAGCCAGTATCTGGACAGCGTTGATTTTCCTTTTGAATTTCCTGATACCATTACATTTGAAGCAGTTGTTGAGGATGGCAGTTTTCAGAGAAAAGGAGAAAGCTATGTACAGGCTACCGATGATGTGAAAACAGCAATTCAGGCAGCTTCAGATGCTTTTTCCTATGATTATCCACAAGCTTTCTGGTTCAGGGGCAGCAACTATGGATACCGGGTCAGCTGTGTTCGGGATGGGTCCTCTTCTACCGGATACAGGGGAACCTTTAAGAATTTCACCTTCAAACCGGCGAACAGGGAAATCAGTGAGAATGCCCATACTCGAATGGGGGATTTTATGGATGGTGTTCAGAGTGCTGTTGCAGAGCTGAATGAGCAGACTTTGGGCATGGATATGGAGCAGAAAATAAAGCGGATTCATGATTATATCTGTCAGAGAGTTACTTACAGGAACGATAATACTTTGTGGGTGCATTCTGCCGCCTCGTTGTTTCTGGATGCAGATCCTGCATTTGTCTGCGAAGGCTATGCGAAATCCATGAAAATTTTCTGCTATTATATGGGAATAAATTGTGCCTGTATCAGCGGAACAGCCAGGGGGACTTCTTCTGGGACTCCTGGAGCGCACATGTGGAATTATGTACAGATGGATGATGGAAACTGGTATCTGGTGGATGCCACATGGGATGATGTGGGAACCCCGCCATCTTCACGGTATTTGCTGGTAGGAAGGGCTACAAAAGGGCAATATATTACCATTGGTGAGGAGCGTGTGGAGTATACTAGTTTTTCTACTACTTCAGCAGAAACGGCTGGTCCTGTGTTTATTTTGCCGGTTCTGGCAGAAGAGAGTTATGCAGATAATAAGGGGAAAAATGAGCCCGCAGTTACAGTTGTGCCTACAGTGACACCAACTGCGGCGGTAAGTGCGGAACCGACCCCGACTGTAAGTGCGGAACCGACCCCGACTGTAAGTGCGGAACCGACCCCAACCGTAAGCGTGATACCCACTCCAACCGTAAGTGCAGAACCGACTCCGACCGTAAGCGTAGAACCGATTCCGACTGCAAGTGCGGAACCGACTCCGACCGTAAGCGTGAAACCGACGCCAACCGTAAGTGCAGAACCGATTCCGACCGTAAGCGTAGAACCGACTCCGACTGCAAGTGCGGAACTGACTCCGACCGTAAGCGTGAAACCGACGCCAACCGTAAGTGTGGCTCCGACCCCGACTGCAAGTGCGGAATCGACTCCGACCGTAAGCGTGAAACCGACGCCGATCGTAAGTGCGGAACCGACCCCAACCGCGAGCGTAGCACCGATACCCACTGTAAGCGTCACTCCAATCCCGACTGCAACCCCAGTGCCGACTGCGACACCCGTGCAAACTACCACCACACTTACCTTACGGGTAAAACAAACCTACAAGTCCGGTGGTAAAATAAAGTCAGTCCGCACCACCAATAAGAAAATTGTCAAAGTGGATAAGAAGGGCAAAATCACTGGTAAAAAAGCCGGAAAAGCAACGGTAACCATCACTTATACCAACGGAAGCCGTAGGATTTACCAGGTAAAAGTGCAGAAAGGTATTGTAAAAACAATTGCTGTTTCCGTGAATAAACGGAATATAATCCTTGCCCAAAAAGGAAAAAGCTTTCAGCTGAGAGTCACTCTCACACCAGTCACCAGCCAGCAAAAAGTAACTTATAAAAGTTCCAATTCCAAAGTAGCAGCAGTAAATTCAAAAGGAAAAATAGTTGCGAAAAAGAAAGGAACAGCTACAATTACAGTGAAGTCAGGAAACAAAAAAATTACCTGCAAAGTCAAAGTAAAGAAATAACCCCAAAATACTGTCAGAACCGAAACAAAATAAAGTTTTTGTTTTGACAGTATTTTTTTATTGACAAAGTCCAAAAATGTGGTATACTTTGATAATCAAACTATTTTAAATTAAAAATAAGAACTACACAACATACCTGGAGGGTATTATGGTTGGAAAAATAAAGGGAACCGGTTCCTACAGGCCGGTTCAGGTGTGGGACAATGACAAACTGTCCCACATGATGGATACAAGTGATGAGTGGATTCGTGGGCGAACCGGAATCGGTCAGAGACACATTGCAAGCGGTGGAGAGACCGTTGCTTATATGGCAGCTCGTGCGGCTGAGGAAGCTCTTTCAGATGCAGGAATGCGACCGGAAGAGATTGACTTTCTCCTGGTGTCTACCATGTCATCTGAAAGGATTATGCCATGTGCTGCCTGTGAAGTGCAGAAACTGATCGGTGCAGTGAACGCAGCCTGTTTTGATCTGAACGGTGCATGCACAGGATTTCTGTTGGCGTTGAATACAGCCCAGGCCTATCTGGGACAGCAGATTTATCGCAGGGCATTGGTAATTGGTTCTGAAACTCTTTCCCATCTTACAAACTGGAAGGACAGAAGTACCTGCGTATTGTTTGGCGATGGCGCCGGTGCGGTGGTGCTGGAAGCGGAAGAAAATGCAGTCTATACCCAGGCTGTTCATTCTATTGGAAGTAAAGGCGAAGCCCTTACCTGTGTCAGCCGCAATCAGCAGCAATTTATAGAAAAGGACGCAGATATTTCTTCAACTTACATGCAGATGGATGGAAAAGAAGTATTCAAATTTGCAGTTTCCAAAGTTCCGGAAGTGATTATGGAGGTTTTGGAAAAAGCAGGAAAAACAAAAGAAGAAATCCGCTTTTACATGCTTCATCAGGCGAATAAAAGGATCGTTGCTTCTGTGTCAAAACACATGAACGAACCTTTGGAAAAGTATCCGATGAACATAGAAAATCTGGGAAATACATCCTCCGCAAGCATTCCGCTTCTCCTGGATGAGTGGAATAAAAAAGGCAGATTAAATTCAGGAGACTGGATTATCCTTTCAGGATTTGGCGGTGGACTTACCTATGGAGCCAGCCTGCTTCAGTGGTAAAAATGTGTATCAGGGCTTTGAAAAATAAAACTATAGCAGATAAAAAAGGCTGCTTTGCTCTGGAAATCAGGTAATTCAGGCTGATAAATACAGGTTGTTAGAGAGCGTTTTGAAAATCATTTCCGCAATCTGCGCGCCCTATTTTACAGTATATTTTGCAGAATGTCTTTTTCAAACACACTCGGGGTCATATAAAGTGAACAGCAACCATGTAAAGCTTTGAATCATAAAAAGTTGAAAAATGGATTTGAAAATCTAAAAAACAAAATAAGGAGAACAAAAAAATGTTAGAAAAAATCAAAGAAATCGCAGCAGATTCATTAGGAGCAGACGTAAGTACAATGACAGCAGAAACATCTTTCAAAGAAGATCTCGGAGCAGATTCCCTTGATCTTTTTGAGATGGTAATGGCACTGGAGGAAGAGTTTGAGGTAGAGATTCCTACTGAAGATCTTGAGAATATTAAGACCATCGGTGATGTGGAAAGCTATCTTCAGAGTCGCCAGTAATTTGGAAATTTTGTATTCAGGCTTTGGCAGTATACATAAATAATAAGCCGGAATGTCAAGAAATATATGTTGTTTACAGGATGATTCCGGCATGTATTTGCCATAGGTGGGCATGGTATAACGGAATTACAGAATGGAGAATTTCATGAAAACAGAAGTTACGGAATTACTTGGAATTGAATACCCGATCATTCAGGGCGGCATGGCCTGGGTGGCAGAATATCATCTGGCAGCAGCTGTTTCAGCAGCTGGCGGGCTGGGGCTGATTGGAGCCGCAAGCGCTCCTGCAGACTGGGTTCGTCAGCAGGTACGGGAGGTGAAAAAACTGACCGATAAACCTTTTGGTGTGAATATTATGCTGATGAGTCCATACGCAGATGAGATTGCACAGGTAATTGTGGAAGAAAAAGTTCCAGTGGTTACAACCGGTGCAGGAAACCCTGAGAAATACATGAAAATGTGGAAGGAAGCAGGAGTAAAGATCATTCCGGTTATTGCTTCTGTGGCTCACGCAAAGAGAATGGAGCGATGCGGAGCGGATGCCGTAGTGGCAGAAGGATGTGAATCCGGCGGCCATATCGGTGAGACAACCACAATGGTTCTGGTGCCTCAGGTCGTAGATGCAGTGAACATTCCGGTTATTGCAGCTGGTGGAATCGCAGACGGAAGAGGGATTGCAGCAGCCTTCATGCTTGGTGCAAAAGCCGTTCAGATGGGAACTCATTTTGTGGCAACCACAGAGTGCTGGGCACATCAGAATTACAAAGATATGATACTGAAAGCAAAGGACATTGATACAAAGGTAACCGGTCGTTCCACCGGTCATCCGGTACGTGCTCTCCGCAATCAGATGACAAAAGAATACTTGAAAAAAGAGGCAGAAGGAGTTCCGTTTGAGGAACTGGAGCAGATGACGCTTGGCAGCCTGCGCCGTGCTGTTGTAGACGGAGATGTGAAAATGGGAAGCGTTATGGCTGGTCAGAGTGCAGGACTTGTGAAGGAGCAGATGAGCTGTCAGGAACTGATCAGAAAGTTGGTAAAAGAGACGGATGCGTTGTTGAAAGGAACTGGAATTTATGAGTAAGATCGCATTTCTTTTCCCTGGACAGGGAGCACAGAAGGCTGGAATGGGACAGGATTTTTATGAAAAGTATCCCTCTGCCAGACAGGTTTTTGACCAGGCAAGTCAATGGCTTTCTCTGGATATGAAAGCTCTTTGCTTTGAAAAAAATGACAGATTAAACCTTACGGAATATACGCAGGCAGCACTGGTAACCACCTGTCTTGCAATGGAAAAAGTGGTGGAGGAGTGTGGGCTTCATCCGGATATAACTGCCGGATTAAGCCTTGGAGAGTACTGTGCCATTGCTGTTTCAGGTGGAATGAGTGTGAAAGATGCCATAGTAACTGTGCGAAAAAGAGGAATCCTTATGGAACACGCAGTGCCGGCAGGAGAAGGCTCTATGGCAGCTGTTATAGGTCTTGATGCAGATAAGATCCAGAACGCAATTGCAGGAACAAAGGCTGAAATTGCCAATTACAACTGCCCTGGACAGATTGTTATCACAGGACCAAAACCCGCTGTAGAAGAAGCTTCTGTGAAGCTGAAAGAAGCCGGTGCAAGGCGTGTACTTTCCCTTGCAGTAAGTGGCCCTTTTCATTCCTCTTTGCTTCAAAATGCAGGAAAAGAACTGGAAAAAGAACTGTCAAAAGTGGAATTTTCCGGTCTGAAGATTCCTTATGTGACCAATGTGACTGCCCAGTATGTGACAGACATCAGAGAGACAAAAGATCTTCTTGCAAGGCAGATTTCTTCCTCTGTTCTCTGGCAGCAGAGTGTGGAAAAGATGATTCAGGAGGGTGTGGATACCTTCGTAGAGATTGGCCCTGGAAAGACTCTGGCTGGTTTTATGAAGAAAATAGCGCCGGAAATGAAGACCTATAATATTCAGAATGTGGAAGATCTTGAGCAGATTTCAGATCTTATACACAGTAGAAAATAAGATCAAAAACAGTTAATTAAAACAATACAGGTATTATCAGAAGCAGCCGATACGGAGCAATTCAGAAGTGGTTAACAAAGGAAAAGTTAGTGTTTGTCGTGCTGGAAAAATATGATATTCACCTGACTTTACAGGAGTAAAACAAGGAATGAATGCAGAAAAAAAGATTGCAGTTGTAACAGGTGCTTCCCGTGGAATCGGAAGAGCGATTGCTCTTGAGCTTGCTGCTAAGGGAGCATTTGTAGTTATAAATTATAATGGTTCAAAAGAAAAAGCGGAGGCAGTGAAAGCTGAGATTATTGCTGCCGGAGGTGCGGCTGAAACCAGTCAGTGCAACGTATCTGACTTTGATGCCTGCGGTGCTTTTATTAAAGAAACAGTAAAAAAATATGGACAGATAGATATCTTGGTGAATAACGCAGGAATTACAAAAGACGGGCTTCTGATGGCAATGAGTGAGGATGATTTCTGCAGGGTTATAGATACAAATCTTAAAGGAACTTTTAACTGCATTCGTCATGTGGCCAGACAGATGTTGAAGCAGAAAAGCGGACGCATTGTAAATATGGCATCCGTTGTAGGCATCGGCGGAAACCCCGGACAGGCTAATTATGCAGCCTCAAAAGCAGGTGTGATCGGTCTCACAAAGACTGCAGCAAAGGAACTTGCATCAAGAGGAATTACCGTAAATGCCGTTGCTCCTGGCTTTATCAGAACGGACATGACAGATGTACTTTCTGATAAGGTAAAAGAAGAAACCTTGAAGAATATTCCTATGGGAACTTATGGTGAACCGGAGGATGTAGCCAAGGCAGTAGCATTCCTGGCATCACCGGAAGCCAGATATATTACAGGGCAGGTTTTGTGCGTAGACGGAGGAATGTTATGAGTAAAAGACGTGTAGTGGTGACTGGACTTGGAGCAGTAACACCTGTGGGAAATAATGTGCAGGCCTTCTGGGAAAGTGTAAAAACAGGTAAGGTAGGAATTGGAGAAATTACCAGATTTGATACTGCAGATTTTAAGGTGAAGCTTGCGGCAGAAGTAAAAGATTTTAATGCAAAAGATTATATGGATTTCAAATCTGCCAAACGAATGGAACTGTTTTCCCAATATGCAGTGGCTGCAGCAAAGGAGGCTATGGCAGATGCAGGAATTGAAATGGGAAAAGAAGATCCTTTCCGTGTCGGAGTGATCGTGGGATCCGGAATTGGAAGCCTTCAGGCAATGGAATCTGCAGATCAGAGACTGATCCAGCGCGGACCATCCAAGGTTGACCCTCTTCTTGTTCCCAAAATGATCAGCAATATGGCCGCTGGAAACGTATCCATTGCTCTTGGTGCAAGGGGAAAATGCACCAACGTAGTGACTGCCTGTGCGTCTGGAACACATTGTATCGGAGATGCATTTCGTGCAATCCAGTATGGCGATGCAGAAGTTATGATCGCAGGGGGAACGGAAGGTGCGATCAGCCCGGTTGGTGTGGCTGGATTTACGAATCTGACCGCTCTTAGCACCAGTCAGGATCCATATCGTGCATCCATTCCATTCGATAAAGAAAGAGGCGGTTTCGTAATTGGAGAAGGAGCCGGAGTTGTTGTTCTGGAGGAACTTGAGCATGCAAAAGCACGTGGTGCGAGGATCTATGCTGAGGTAGTGGGATATGGCGCAACTGCCGATGCCTACCACATTACTTCTCCGATTGAAGACGGCAGCGGAGCGGCGCATGCTATGACGGATGCCATGAAAGAAGCTGGTGTACAACCTGAAGAAATCGACTACATTAATGCGCACGGAACCGGTACACATCACAACGATCTCTTTGAGACAAGAGCCATTAAAGCAGCACTTGGAGATGCGGCAAAGAAGGTAAAAATCAATTCTACTAAATCTATGATCGGACATCTTTTAGGAGCCGCCGGAGGTGTGGAAGCTGTTGTCTGTGTGAAGTCTATTGAGGAAGGGTTTATTCATCAGACTGTAGGCACAAAGGAGACAGAAGAAGAGTTGGATCTCGATTATTGTATCGGCGGACCAACACGGCAGGAAGTAAATTATGCTATGAGCAATTCTCTTGGATTTGGTGGACATAACGCAGTACTTTTAATGAAAAAATACAGGTGAAAGTGAGTATTATCAGTTTGCGAAGCCTGTGCCTGTGAAGGTACTGAAAAGCTATATTTAAAGTATGAATTGCTGTAGAAATTGCTGTAAATAAGGAGAAAAAATCATGGAATTTGAACAAATATTAAAGTTGGTCGACCATGTATCAGCTTCTCATCTGGAGTCTTTCTGCTATGAAGGTGATGGAGTGAAACTGACTTTAAATAATAAAATTGCACCTGTGATCATACCTGGAACCATGCAAAATAACATATTATCGGGTGCTGAAACAGGAGAAAAAGGTTTCGTATATGGAGAAAAATATAGCATTTCGGAACAGGTTCCAGATAGAAAAATGGCGGATAAAGAACTTTCTGCAAGTGAGAAAAAACAGGCTTCAGATACAGTGATTTCTAACGGAGAACCAACAGGAAATACTGTGAAATCTCCTCTGGTAGGAACATTCTATGCAGCTCCATCTGAGGATGCTCCTGCCTTTGTAAAAGTGGGAGATATAGTAAAAAAAGGACAGATTCTTGCTATTGTAGAAGCTATGAAACTGATGAACGATATTGAAAGCGATTTTGATGGAGAAGTTGCAGAAATTCTGGTTGAAAACGGTCAGCCTGTAGAGTATGGACAGCCGTTATTTGTAATCCGTTGATATAAAAAGAAGCTAAATTTTATAATATCCATGTTAAAAGGTCAGAATCCCTTTTGACACGCAGACCATTTTATCAAAAATAGGATAAATACATTTGTTTTTCAATGAAATAGGAGCAGATATGAATCACTTAAATATAAAACAAATTGAGGAAATCCTTCCTCATCGTCACCCGTTCCTTTTGGTTGACTACATCGAAGATTATGAACCGGGAGAATTTGCTGTTGGCTATAAATGTGTCACATTCCGGGAGGATTTTTTTAAAGGACATTTTCCCCAGGAGCCGGTAATGCCAGGCGTTCTGATCGTGGAGGCACTGGCACAGACAGGTGCGGTCGCGATTCTTTCCAAGCCGGAAAACAAAGGCAGGATTGCTTACTTTGGCGGTATTGACAAGTGCCGGTTTAAAGGAAAAGTTCAGCCTGGAGATAAGCTAAAACTGGAAATGAAAGTCATGAAACAGAAAGGGCCTATGGGTGTTGGAGAGGCTGTGGCAACTGTGGATGGAAAGGTTGTAGTGAAAGCGGAACTTACTTTTATGGTGGGCTAGATAGATATATATAACGATACTCGGAAGGGTGAAATTATGATCAGAAAGTTATTAATTGCCAATCGCGGAGAAATTGCCGTAAGGATCATCCGCGCCTGTCGGGAAATGGGAATAGAAGCAGTTGCAGTGTATTCTGAGGCAGACAAAGAAAGCCTGCATACGCAGCTTGCAGACGAAGCCATCTGTATTGGACCGGGACCTTCTGTTAAAAGTTATCTGAATATGGAAAGTATTATCAGTGCCGCCATAGTATCCGGTGCAGATGCAATACATCCTGGCTTTGGCTTCTTATCTGAAAATGCCAGGTTTGCCCAGATTTGTGAGCAGTGCGGCATCACTTTTGTGGGACCTCCATCACAGGTAATCCAGAATCTGGGAAACAAACAGATTGCCAGAAATACCATGGAAGCAGCAGGAGTTCCAGTAATTCCTGGCACTACAAAAGCTATTCTGGATGTGGAAACAGGAGCAAGAGAGGCCAGTCAGATCGGCTATCCGGTCATCATAAAAGCAGCTCTTGGAGGCGGCGGAAAAGGTATGAGAACTGCCTTCTCTCCGGAGGAATTTGAACTGGCATTTCTTACAGCCCAGAAGGAATCCCAGATCGCATTTGGAGATGGAACCATGTATATCGAGCACTTTGTGGAACATCCCAGACATATTGAATTTCAGATCCTTGCAGACAGTCATGGAAATGTAGTGCATCTTGGAGAAAGGGACTGTTCGATTCAGCGAAATCATCAGAAAATGATTGAAGAATCTCCTTCTATGGCAGTGTCAGAAGAGCTGCGGAAAGAGATGGGAATTGCAGCAGTAAAAGCGGCGAAAGCAGCACATTATGTAAATGCCGGAACTATTGAATTTCTCCTTGAAAAGACAGGAAAATTTTATTTTATGGAGATGAATACCCGTATTCAGGTTGAGCATCCTGTGACAGAATGGGTTACCGGTCTGGATCTGGTTAAGGAGCAGTTAAGGATTGCTTCCGGGGAAGCTCTGCCTTTTTCCCAGGAAGATATTCATATTCAGGGACATGCTATAGAATGTCGTATTAATGCCGAAAATCCATGGAAAAATTTTCGCCCGTCACCTGGAACAATCACGGATCTTCATCTTCCCGGAGGCCAGGGAATCCGGGTAGATACAGGAATTTACAATGGTTATCAGATTCCACCGTATTATGATTCCATGCTTGCAAAGCTGATCGTACACGGCAATAACCGTGAGGAAGCAATTGCAAAAATGAAAAGCGCTCTGGGAGAAATGATCATTCAGGGTGTTGATACAAATGTAGACTATCAGTTTGAAATTATGAACGATCCGGACTATCAGAAAGGTGTATTTGATATCGGCTTTCTGGAGAGTCATCAGATCGGAGGAGTGAAGGTAAATGAAGCTTAGATATGCCTTTAAACGTACAATTGCAAACAAATCTGCAGGTGCAGATAAAGAACTGAAACCAGAAGTGCCGGATGGTATGCTGAAGAAATGCAATGCCTGCAAGGCCGCTGTATTTGTAGATGAGGTGAAAAAGAATGCCTATATCTGTCCGCATTGCGGCAATTATTTCCGTGTTCATGCAAGGAGAAGAATCGAAATGTTGGCAGATGAAGGAACCTTTGAAGAGTGGGATAAGGTAATGCCAATAAGTAATCCTTTGTCCTATAAAGGGTACGAAGAGAAGGTAAAAAAGCTTCAGGAAAAGACAAACCTGGACGAAGCAATTGTCACAGGAAAGGCAAAAATAGGCGGAATATCTGTAGTGCTTGGAGTGTGTGACAGCCGTTTTCTCATGGCTAGTATGGGAGAAAATGTGGGAGAAAAAATTGCCAGAGCAGTGGAAAGGGCAACACAGGAACGTCTGCCTGTAGTGCTTTTTGCCTGCTCAGGAGGTGCCAGAATGCAGGAAGGAATTGTATCCCTGATGCAGATGGCAAAGACTTCCGCAGCTTTAAAAAGACACAGCGATTCCGGGCTTCTTTATATCAGCGTCCTTACGAATCCAACTACCGGTGGTGTGACAGCAAGCTTTGCCATGTTGGGAGATATTATCCTGGCAGAACCAGGTGCATTAATTGGTTTTGCAGGTCCCAGAGTGATAGAACAAACGATCCGGCAGAAGCTTCCTAAAGGATTTCAGAGTTCAGAATTTCTGTTGGAACATGGATTTATTGATCAGATTGCAGAACGAAAGAACATGAAAGAAACACTGGCCAGACTCTTGAAAATGCACTGTAAAAATGACTGCGCAGAAAGTATGGAAGGGCAGGAAAATGCAGAGAATATTTCTGTAAAAAAATCTGATTCAGCTGATAGCATGTCTGTAAACAGCAAATTGAATGTGGATTTTACGACGAAAATCACAGCAAAAAAATCTGCCTGGGAGCATGTTTCTCTTGCACGAAGCAAAGAACGCCCAACAGGAAAAGATTATCTTCCATGGTTGTTTGATTATTTTACAGAGCTTCATGGAGACAGACTTTTTGGTGATGACCCGGCTCTGGTTGGCGGTATTGCATACCTGGCAGGAAAGCCTGTAACTGTGATTGTCCAGGAAAAAGGAAATGGTACAAAAGAGAATATTGCCCATAATTTTGGCATGGTTTCTCCGGAAGGTTATCGAAAATCCCTGCGTCTTATGAAGCAGGCAGAAAAGTTCCACAGACCAGTGATCTGCCTTGTGGATACACCTGGGGCATTCTGTGGACTGGAGGCGGAAGAACGGGGCCAGGGAGAGGCAATTGCCCGAAATCTGTATGAGCTCTCAAGCCTTAAAGTTCCGGTGCTTTCTATTGTAATCGGAGAAGGCGGCAGCGGTGGAGCCCTTGCTCTTGCCGCAGGTGATCAGGTCTGGATGATGGAGAATTCCATTTATTCAATTCTTTCACCAGAAGGCTTTGCATCTATTTTGTGGAAAGACAGCACACGGGCAAAGGAAGCGGCAGAAGTAATGAAGCTGACAGCTACAGATCTGAAGAACCTTGGAATTATTGAGCAGGTAATCCCTGAGAATCAGCCTCTTACCAGAGAAAATATGGCAGATACCATGGAAGAGTTGAAAAACAGAATAGAAGAATTCCTGGAAACTTATCAGTTGCTTGATCCGGAAAAATTACTGAATAAGCGCTATAAGCGTTTTCGAAATTTGTAAAATTGTAGAAAAACATATCAAATTGTGATATACTTACCGTAAATATTTGCTTGAATGTTTTATAGAAAATAATGTTGTCACATTATAGGAGAGAAAAGAGTGGAGAACAGGGAAGTTATTAATGATGTACTGGTACATCTGTTTAACGAGATTATGGAGCTGGAAGAGCAGGCAATCATTACGGAAGAATATAAGGATATCACGAATAATGATATGCATATTATTGAAGCTGTAGGCCTTGGTGGGAACAAAATGTCCGACATTGCGGCCAAACTGAATATCACTGTAGGTTCCCTGACTACTTCCATGAACAGCCTTGTAAAAAAGGGATACGCCACAAGGGAGCGAAGTGAGCAGGATCGCCGTGTGGTATTTATCCATCTCACCCTGAAAGGAAGAAAGGCATATCATCACCATGCGGAATTTCACCGCAAAATGACAGATGCAGTGCTTGATGTACTGGACGAGAAGGAAGCGCTTGTCCTTGCCAAGGCCCTGGACAGTCTGACCCTTTTCTTCAGGCAGTATAAAGCATGATATGGGTAGAACCGGGGCATTTTGACTGTGATAAAGCTGAACTTCTCTTTTTTGAATCCCATATTTTGATCTGGATAATGATTATGACACACATAGTTTGGCTATAAACCCAAGAGACAAATATCTGACTGCTGCAGCAGTATATTTTCTATTACGAACTGATGGGATCAGGTAAAGATCCGGAAAGGACATTCTATGAAGAGAAGAGCATTATCATGGTTTATGGCCGCTGCACTTGGTGTTGGAACAATGGCTGGAGGTATTGGAAGCGCAAATATTGTATTGGCAGAAGAACAGAATGAAGAAACGGAAGCGGCAGATGAGACATCAGAAGAGCCGGCTGATGAGACGGATTCAGACAGTTCTGTAATGAAAATTGGGGCACTGAAGGGTCCTACTGCAATGGGAATGGCACAGCTTCTGGACGATGAGAATTACGAGTTTTCCCTTGCTGCATCTCCAGATGAAATTGTCCCAATGATCGTTCAGGGACAGGTAGATGTAGCAGCTGTTCCATCCAATTTAGCCTCCGTTTTATATCAGAAAACAGATAAAAACGTCAGCGTTCTGGCAGTAAATACTCTTGGTGTTCTTTATCTGGTGGAGAATGGTGATTCCATCCAGTCTGTAGATGATTTAAAGGGAAAAACGATCTATGCCAGTGGTAAAGGTGCGACTCCGGAGTATGCGTTAAACTCTGTTCTGAAGTCTAATGGACTGGATCCGGAGAAGGATGTGACCATTGAGTACAAGTCTGAGCATGCAGAGGTTGTAGCAGCGCTTGCAGAAGACCAGACAGCAGTTGGACTTCTTCCACAGCCTTTTGTAACCACTGCACTTATGAAAAATGCGAACCTTCGTGTGGCCCTTGACCTGAATGAGCTTTGGGAGTCTTCTGCAACAGATGGAAGCAGGCTGGTAACAGGTGTTGTAATTGCCAGAAATGATTATCTGAAAGAGCATGAAGCAGATATTGATGCGTTTATGGATGCATATAAGGACTCTGTAGAATTTGTAAATTCTGATACAGAAGCAGCTGCCCAGATCATTGGAAACCATGATATTATTCCGGCAGAAGTTGCAGCAAAAGCCATTCCGGAATGCAGTATTGTATTTATGGAGGGCGACGAAATGCAGACCATTCTTTCCGGCTATCTGAACACACTAAATGAGCAGAATCCGGAAACAATCGGAGGTCAGTTACCAGATGAGGACTTCTATTATAAACGCTGATAAGGCAAAAAAATATCGGATATTTTATAAAATTGTGGCAGCTGCTGTATGGATTATGGTATGGCAGCTGACCAGTATGTGGCTGAAACAGGAGATCCTTCTGGCATCTCCTGTTTCTGTTATAAAGAGACTTACCGAATTGATTGTAATGGGAGATTTCTGGAAATCTGTGGTGTTCAGTTTCGTAAGGATTATACTGGGATTTTCTCTGGCTTTGATCCTGGGAACGGTTCTGGCGGCGCTTTCTTCTGCTTTTTTTGCTGTGGAAGTGCTGATGGAGCCATTGATCATGGTGATAAAAGCTACGCCAGTTGCTTCTTTTATCATTCTGTGCCTGATTTGGATCCCATCCAGAAACTTATCCGTTTTTATTTCGTTTCTCATGGTTTTTCCAGTGGTATATACAAATATTCTGGAAGGAATCAGGCAGACGGACAAACAGCTTCTGGAGATGGCAGATTCCTTTGGAGCGGGAGTGGGAAAAAAATTACAATTTATCTATCTTTCCCAGGTTATGCCATATGCAGTTACTGCCTGTAAACTGGGACTTGGTCTCTGTTGGAAAGCGGGGATTGCGGCTGAAGTAATCGGCATTCCTGCTGGTTCCATCGGTGAAAAATTATACAAAGCCAAGGTGTATCTGGAGACACCAGACCTGTTTGCATGGACAATTGTCATTATTGCAGTGAGTGTGGGATTTGAGAAGATTTTTATGTTTGCGTTGAGAAGAAGTGTGGGAGAATAACCGTAAAAGGAAGCATTTTCGAGAAAATATCCGGGCGAAAATGCTTCCTTTTTATAGGGAGCTTTAAAACCTGCATATCCTGCAGAAAGCCTTTGCTTTAGTCTACTCCGTTTTTTGCGCAGATATCAGCGAGACAGCATCTGTCGCAATAAGGCCTGGTTCTGGCAGTACAGACTTCCCGTCCGTGGTTTACCAGGCGGTGACAGAAGTCATTTCCCTCTTCCGGCGGAATGATTTTCCACAGTGCCATTTCAACTTTCTTAGGATCCTTGATTCCATCCACAAGGCCAATCCGGTTGGTGAGACGAATGCAGTGTGTATCAGTGACAATAGCTGGTTTACCGAATACATCGCCCATGATCAGATTGGCACTTTTGCGTCCTACACCAGGGAGGGCGAGAAGAGCGTCAAAGTCACATGGAACATTGTCATGGTATTTTTCATGCAGGATTTTCATGCATGCGCTGATGTCTCTGGCTTTACTTTTTCCCAGTCCGCAAGGCTTTACAATCGCTTCAATTTCTTCAGGGGTAGCTGCTGCAAGTGCGGCTACGTCCGGATATCTGGCATACAGATCCTGCACTACAACATTGACTCTGGCATCTGTACACTGTGCTGCCAGCCGTACGCTAACCAACAGTTTCCAGGCTTCGTCGTAATCAAGAGTGCAATCTGCCAGGGGGTATTCTTTCTTTAATCGATCTATCACTTCAAGAGCGAGTTCTTCCTTTGTCATTTTGTAAAATCCTTTCATGAATGATGTATTCATTGTAATTGGAAATCCTCGATTTTGCAAGTTTATGCTGCTTTATTTTGTAAGAACTTAGGAAAAAAGGTTACTGTGAACTTTGTTCACAAAAAACGCCTCGCGGAACGTTACCAGTGAACAGTAATGGGAAAAAGATCACTGTTGACTCTGCGGACAGTAACGGAAAAAAGTAATACTTCAGAGTGAAAATGTGAATATTGTTAAAAAAAATCCCGCGACAGCTATATATACTGCCGCGGGATGCACTTTTTAGTTTAAATGCCAGATATCTTTATTATACTGTGCAATGGTTCTGTCAGAAGAGAAGAATCCTGCCTCACCGATATTTGCAAGCATTTTCTTTGCCCAGCTGTTACGGTCTTCATAATCTGCAAATACCTGATCTTTAACTTTAATATAATCTTTGAGATCCAGCAAAGTCATAAACCAGTCTTTATTCAAAAGCTCGTTATAGAAGTTTCTCAGATGTTCCTCTTTACCAAGCTTCAGCATCGGCTCGCTGACAATAAAATCTACATACTTTTTAATATCAGCATCTCCCTCATAAATTGCTCTGGAATTGTAATCCATCTTCTCATAATGCTTGATAATTTCATCACTGGACTCACCAAAGATATAAATATTATCCTTGCCAACCAGATCGCTGATCTCAACATTTGCTCCGTCCATAGTACCAAGAGTAATAGCACCATTCAGCATAAACTTCATGTTTCCGGTACCGCTTGCCTCCTTGGAAGCCAGGGAAATCTGCTCGGAAATATCGCAGGCAGGGATCAGTTTTTCAGCAGCACTTACATTGTAGTTTTCCACCATAACAAGCTTCATATAAGGTGCTACGTCCGGATCATTCTGAATCAGGGTTTCCAGAGTCAGAAGCAGATGAATGATATCTTTTGCAATGTAATAAGCAGGAGCTGCTTTTGCACCAAAGATGAAAGTAATCGGTCTTTCCGGTTTCTTTCCGTCTTTGATTTCCAGATACTTATAAATAATATAAAGAGCATTTAACTGCTGACGTTTATACTCATGAAGTCTCTTGATCTGGATATCAAAAACACTGTTTTCATCAATCTCGATGCCAGTATTTTCCAGAACAAAATCCTTGCAGATCTTCTTTGCATTTGTCTTGATCTCAAGCAGCTGATCCAGAACCTTCTGGTCATCTTTGTAAGCCAGAAGCTTTTTCAGTTCATCGGCATCTTTCTTATAACCCTCTCCAATAAGTGAAGAAATAAACTTGGTCAGTGGCTGGTTGCAATACATTAACCAGCGGCGGAAAGTAATACCATTGGTCTTATTATTGAATTTTTCAGGATAAATTTCATAAAACTGATGCAGCTCGGAGTTCTTCAGAATCTCTGTATGAAGGGCTGCAACACCATTGATTGAGAAGCCATAATGAATGTCCATATGTGCCATATGAACCAGATTATTGCTGTCAATAATAGCAAGATTTTCAGCCGGATATTTGGCTTTTACTTTTTCATCCAGCTTGCGGATGATCGGAACCAGCTGTGGAACAATGTCTTCCAGATAATGGATTGGCCATTTTTCAAGTGCCTCAGCCAGAATTGTATGATTGGTATATGCACATACATGGGAAACGATTTCAGCAGCTTCATCAAAGTCAATTCCACGCTCACCAAGAAGGCGGATGAACTCAGGAATGATCATACTTGGGTGAGTGTCGTTGATCTGAACGACAGCATAATCAGCCAGATCATGAAGGTTGCTTCCCTTGGAAACTGCCTCATCCAGAATCAGCTGAGCGGCATTGCTGACCATGAAATACTGCTGGTAAACACGAAGCTTACGTCCATCTTCATCACTGTCATCCGGATACAGGAACAGTGTCAGATTGTGGAGAATATCCTTTTTGTTAAAGGTAATTCCATCATGAACCATGGACTCATCTGCCAGATCAATGTCAAAAAGGTTAAGGTGGATTGCTTTGTTTTCATAGCCTGCAACATCAATACTATACATGGTAGATTTCAGGGAAAAACCTCTGAAAGGAACCATATAAGTTACATCTGTAGCAGTCAGCCAGGAATCAGGAGTGATCCATGGATTCGGTACTTCATGCTGAAGATTGTCTTCAAAAACCTGTTTGAAAAGTCCGAGATGGTAATTCAGACCAATACCTTCTCCAGGAAGTCCAAGTGTTGCAATAGAATCCAGAAAACATGCAGCCAGACGTCCAAGACCACCATTTCCAAGAGATGGTTCCGGCTCAACGGATTCAATTTCTGCAAGAGATTTGCCATTTTTTTTCAGAAATTCTGCAACCTCATCGTAGATTCCAAGATTGATCAGATTGTTGGAAAGAAGTTTACCAATGAGAAATTCGGCAGAAATATAGTAAATTTTTTTCTTACCATCGTGATAGCCTTTTGCAGCTAACTGCTCTTTTGTATAGGTGAGAAGTGCTTCGTATACTTCCTGGTCGGTACATGCTGCGCAGTCTTTGTGGAACATGTTCTGGATCATAGTTTCTAAAGCTTTCATAATTATTTTCTCCTTTCGAGAGCGTGTGAATGATGCTCGTCTGAAATCCACCGGTATGCCTGATGCCGTGGACATCACCTTTGTTTGATGGTGTTATATTAGCATATGCATCTCTTAGAAAAATACAACAAAACTGTTCTGTTATGACATTTTTTTGCGGAATTTGTGAGGGGACAGCTGATTGGCTTCCTGAAATTTTTTTATAAAATAACTGGTATTGTTAAAACCTACATCCAGAGCAATGTCCGTCACAGATGCATCTGTATGCAAAAGCAGGGACTTTGCCTTTTCAAGTCTGTAGTCATTCAGGTAGGCTGCTGCTGTTTTTCCGGTATACTGTTTGAACAGCTTCATAAAATAGAATTCACTGTAATTGGAAAGACCGGACAGTTCCTTTACAGACAGAGGCTCACGGTAATGGGCACTGATATAGTCCAGGACCTTTTTTACAGATAAAAGATTCCTGTTCTGTTCGGCATCTGTAGTAATGATGTAATTTCCTGCCAGCATTTCATAAAAAAGCCCATAGAAAAGTCCTTTCAGCTTCATATAATAGAAGGGCGGTTTTTCTTTGTGGCATTTATGGATCTCGCAGAAAAGATGGAAAATATTATTATAATTTTCATTGGCAGGAGTGATCAGATGGGTGAATTCTGCCCGGTTCTCCATAAGCAGGGAGATTACTTTTTCCTGACAGAGATCCCCTGCAGGACCCGCCAGAAAGCTAAGGTCAAACACCACGCTTCTGTAATATAAAATATGTCTGGAATCTGACTTGATTCCATGCAGAACACCGCTGTTGACAATGAGAAGATCTCCCTCTTTCAGACGCAGTGTTTCCCGGTTAAGCCTTGCAAGCCCGTTTCCCTTGTCAATACAGATGATCTCCATTTCTTTATGCCAGTGGTTGTATAAGGAGCGGAAAATCTCACAATTATCTGTATAAGTTTCTACTGGCAGCTCAAAAGAACCATGGGTTTCAAGCTCCTTCATGGTTTCGTCTACGTTTGGTGAAATATCAGGTATTTTATCTGCCATGGCATCCTCCCTGAAAATGAGTATTATCCACAAGCTTCACGAAGCATGCAGAATTGTGTTATCTATGAACTTTGTTCACAAAAACGCCTCGCGGAACGTTACCAGTGAACCGTAACGAAATGTAAACAATAGCGAAATTTGTTTGCTTATAATTAATATATGTTATCATTGTCTTGTATTATACGTTATGCGTCAAACCTTCGCAAGTCTGTAGAAATTTTCGAAAATCTGACGCTTTTATTGGAAAAGAAAACCAGGTGGTTTATAATAAGGATTAAAAGAGCTGCTGTTCAGTATCTGCACATTGACAAAAGCGGTTACTTAATATTCGCTCTGGATGTGCAAAAGATACAGCGGAAAGGAAGGCATTTTGAAGATAGATTTTAAACATGCAAGAGGCGTTTTCGAGGATTATTTAAATGGATATGACAGAGAAGATGAAAAGATAAAATTAAAAATCATTCACACATATGGGGTGGTAAAAAGTGCTCGTGAAATTGGTCACAGAATGCATTTGAATGAGGAAGACCAACAGCTTGCGGAGCTTATTGCCCTGCTTCACGATATTGGAAGATTCCAACAGCTTCGTCTTTATAACAGCTTTTCACCGGACACTATGGATCACGCTGCATTCGGTGTACAACTGTTATTTGAGGGAGAAAATCCGATGATCAGCAGATTCATAGAAGACCGAAGCTATGATGAGCTCATTCGCGTGGCAATTGCCAGACACAGTGATTTCAGGCTGGAAGGAATTCAGGACGAAAGAACTCTTTTCCACGCAAAAATGATCCGCGATGCAGACAAGCTGGACAATTGCAGAGTGAAGCTGGTGGATTCTGTGGAGGCTATGATCGGTGTCCCTCAGGAGCATGCCGGAGAAGGCAAAATATCTCCAAAGGTATGGGAATCCTGCCTGAGAAAAGAGGCAGTTTCATCTCCTGACCGGATTACATCCGTAGATTACTGGGTATCCTATGCAGCGCAGTATTATGACCTGAATTTTAAGGAAACATGGCGGATCATGAAAGAAAAGGATTACATTTCCAGGATTATAAAGCGGTTGGAATATAAGGAGAAAGACACTAGGGAAAAGATGGAAATACTGGAGCAGCAAATGAACGCTTACATGGAGAAAATCCTATGCTGAGCTCTCAGATTTCCTACCAGATCATCCGCAGCAGCCGCAAAACTATGAGCCTGGAAATTAAGGCTGATGGCAGTGTTGTTGTACGCGCGCCTCTCCGTCTTTCCGAAGCAAAAATTCAGAAATTTGTGGAAGAAAAACAAGAATGGATCCTGAAAAATCTGGAAAAAATCCAGAAAAGAGATGCACAGAAGGAGAACGTACAAAAGCTGTCTGCCCTGGAAAGACAGCATCTGCAGAATAAAGCCTGCGTGGTAATTCCAAGGCGAGTGGCATATTATGCAGAAAAGTTAGGGGTAAGCTATGGGAAAATTACCCTGCGTCAACAGAAAACAAGATGGGGAAGCTGTGCCGCAAATGGAAATCTGAATTTTAACTGGCTGTTAATTCTGGCACCTCCTGAGGTGCTGGATTATGTGGTGGTCCATGAGCTTTGCCACCGTAGGGAAATGAACCATTCCCAGGCATTCTGGAAAGAAGTTGAGAAGATCCTTCCAGATTACCGGGAAAGACAAAAGTGGCTAAAAGACAACGGCTGGAGATTAATGGAGGAGGGTTTTTAATGAGAAAAAAAGGAAAAAAATGGTTCGGTTTGCTTATTGCAATCGTATTTTTATGTGCATTCTGTGTACCGGTAGCGGCTGCGTCCAAGCTTCCCAGATTACAGGTAAAAGGCACACAGCTTGTAAACAGCAGTGGGAAAAAAGTACAGCTTAGAGGTATCAGCACCCATGGTCTGTCCTGGTATCCAGAGTATGTAAATCAAAGTGCATTTACTTTTATGAAGAAAAACTGGAAGGTAAATGCAGTGCGTCTTGCCATGTATACTGCTGAATATAACGGCTATTGTACCGGGGATGCATCCAATCGGCGTAAGCTGGAAGCGTGTATTGATAACGGTGTAAAATATGCCACAAATGCAGGTATGTATGTGATTATTGACTGGCATATTTTAAGTGATGGAAACCCTCAGCAAAATCAGAAAGAAGCTTTGAAGTTTTTCAAAAAAATGGCAAAAAAATACAAAAATAATACCAATGTGATCTACGAAATCTGTAATGAGCCAAATGGAGGAACATCCTGGAGTACAATAAAAAAATACGCTGAAAAGATTATAAAAGGTATCCGCACCTATGACAAAAAAGCTGTGATTCTGGTAGGAACGCCCAACTGGTCACAGGATGTAGATCAGGCTGCGCTTTCCCCGGTTAGTAAGAAATACAGGAAAAACGTAATGTACACCCTGCACTTTTACGCAGCAACACATAAGGAATGGCTGAGAGATAAAGCACAGGCTGCCCTTGATAAAGGACTGCCGTTATTTGTATCCGAGTTTAGTATCTGTGATGCTTCTGGAAATGGTGGACTTGATAAAGCTGAAGCAAAAAAGTGGCTGACTTTCCTGGATAAAAACAATATCAGCTATATGGCATGGAGCCTGTCAAATAAGGCAGAAAGCTCTGCATTTATAAAATCCGGCTGCAGTAATACAGGAAAATGGTCCTCAAAGAATCTGACAGCAGCAGGAAAATGGATTACAAACTGGTATAAAAAGAAATAAAAAGAACACATTGGAAAGTGTTTTTTTCTATAGTTTTGAGAATTTTGAGCAGTTGCAAATCAAAATATAAATGACTGAAATGGAGTTAATTAAGTGGAAATAATCGCAGATCTTCACATTCATTCCAGATATTCCATGGCAACAAGCAAGCTTGGAACCCCGGAATATCTGGATCTGTGGGCAAGAAAAAAAGGAATTTCTTTAGTGGGAACCGGTGATTTTACCCATCCTGCCTGGCGGGAGGAACTGAAAGAAAAGCTGGTTCCGGCAGAAAGTGGACTGTATCGGTTAAGAGATGAATATGTTCTGGAAGAGGCGAAAATGCTTCCTGGGGGAGCTCCCCGTTTCGTAATTACAGGGGAGATCAGTTCTATCTATAAGAAGAATGGAAAGTGCCGCAAGGTGCATAATGTACTTCTTTTATCCGGCCTTGAAGAAGCAGATAAAATAGCTGGGAGACTGGAAAAGATTGGAAATATTCACTCAGACGGAAGGCCAATACTGGGACTTGATTGTCACGATCTTCTGGAAATTTTACTGGAAAACTGTGCCGATGGAATGCTGGTTCCGGCACATATCTGGACTCCCCACTTCGGGCTTTTTGGTGCCGCATCAGGGTTTGATACCATGGAAGAATGTTTTGAAGATCTTACTTCATATGTTCATGCTGTGGAAACGGGATTATCTTCAGATCCACCTATGAACTGGCGTTTATCTGCACTTGATGGACTTCAGCTGATCTCAAACTCAGATGCACATTCTCCATCAAAGCTTGGAAGAGAGGCTAACTTACTGGACATTGAATTGTCCTATCAGGGACTTTATGGTGCTGTCCAATATGGAAAAGGTTTTCTTGGAACACTGGAATTTTTCCCGGAAGAGGGAAAATATCACTATGATGGACACAGAAAATGTCACATCTGTCTGAGTCCGGAAGAAGCAGAAAAGTATCATGGAATATGTCCTATATGTGGGAAAAAACTGACTATGGGAGTGAATCACAGAATTATGGATCTGGCTGATAGAGAAAATGGGTTTGTGAGAAAAAATGCCAGACCTTTTGAGAGCATTGTACCTCTTCCTGAGGTGATTTCTGCCTGTGTTGGAAAGGCTGTAACCACCAAAACAGTCACTGGTGAATATGAAAAGATGCTTCAGAAACTGGGAAATGAATTTGATATTTTAAGGGAAATTCCCATTGCGGATATTGAGAAAGAAAGTAGTCACATGATTGCTTCAGGTATTCGGAAACTTAGAAACAGAGAAGTAATCTGTAAACCTGGATTTGACGGCGAGTATGGGAAAATCTGTCTGTTTTGAGGAAAAGGCTGTTTTTTGAAAAAATATAGATGAATGTGGTATAAGGAACGGTGAAATGATAGAAAATAAGAGAATTAAAATTGGAATTATTTCAGATACACATGGTCTTTTACGGACAGAAGTTCTGGACATATTACAGTCCTGTGACTGCATTTTTCATGCTGGAGATGTGGACAGACCGGAGCTTCTGGATACTATAAGATCATTGGGCGCTTTATATGTAGTGCGAGGAAACAATGATGGATACTGGGCACAGAATCTGCGAAGAAGCTTGAACTTTACAGTTGGAAATGTGAAATTCTTTATGGTTCATGACAGGAAAGATGTTGCCTGGGAGTTAGGGGATACCCAGGTGGTGATTTTTGGACACAGTCATCAGTATTTTGCAAAAGAAATTGACGGAAGGCTGTGGCTGAACCCTGGAAGCTGCGGCAGAAGCCGCTTTGGTGGAGACGTGACCATGGCAGTTATGACCGTGGAAAACGGCAGCTGGCAGGTGGAAAAAATCGTGCTCTGAACAGTTGCAATGTGGAAAAAAGGAATATCCAGAACACAGTTTTACAATTATGTTGTAGAAAAATTGGGAAAAACAGGGGAGAGAATTGTCGAAAGATGACATTGCAATTTTAACAAGATAATGTATAATAGGGCAGAAGAAAAAGCCATGAAAGAAATGAGGATTTGCAGTGGAGAAAAAAGAAATCGATGTAAAATTCATTGTAGGAATTGTCATTCTTTTGGTGATCTTTGGCGTAGTAGGCGGCTCGTTCTGGAATCTGGTTGCCAGACAGGCACAGAAAGACAAACAGGAGGAAGCCCGTCTGGAAAATGAAGCCATAAGAGCTATTTATGTGGAAGCCGGAGATATACTGAAGGAAATGGTATTCGTAGATATGGATAAAAAAACTGTTTTCAAGGCAGCGATTCCCAAGGAAGGAATTTATAACAAAAATGATAAATTAATAGCCGGGGATACCTTGGAAAATGGAGATATGGTGAAAATCTACGGTGACAGAAATATGACAAGATCCATCCCTGCACAGTATCCAGGGATTACAAAGATGAAGCGAAATGGCAGGGCTTCTCTTGAGGAGCTTCAGCCTTATCTGGAAATTGCAAATGAACTTCTTTGTGGAGACAGCGAGGAGGAAGACAAAAAGTGAAGTATCTGAGGCAATTTTGTATTATTTTGCTGGTTTCAGCGTTGGGTGAGGGATTACATATCCTTTTGCCTCTTCCGGTACCGGCCAGTGTATATGGTCTTGTACTGATGCTTGGAGCACTTGCAAGCGGAATTCTGAAACTTGAGCAGGTAGAGGAAGCAGCAGATTTTCTGGTTGAAATTATGCCGGTTATGTTCGTTCCTGCAGGTGTGGGACTTTTGGAAGCGTGGGGTGATCTGCAGCCAATCTGGCTTCCTGTTGTGCTCATAACAATTCTGACAACCGTCATTGTAATGGTAGTTACTGGACGCAGTACTCAGTTTGTGATCAGAAAGGACAGGGGGAAAGATAAGAAATGATAAATTTTATAGAAAATTCCCTGTTTTTCGGGGCGGCATTAAGTCTGGCTGGATATGAGGTCGGTCTTTTGCTGAAGAAAAAGTTTAAAATGGCGCTGTTTAATCCTCTTTTGATTGCAATTCTATGTGTAATGGGAATGCTTCAGCTTATGCAGGTGGATTATAAGACCTACAATGCAGGCGGTCAGTATATTAGTTATCTGCTTACTCCTGCTACAGTATGTCTTGCGGTACCGCTTTACAGACAGCTTACTCTGCTTCGTAAGAATCTGAAAGCTGTCGTTATAGGAATTGTTTCCGGTGTACTTGCAAGTATGGTCAGTGTCTTGATTTTTGCAAAGCTGTTTGGACTTTCCCATTCGGAGTATGTTACTCTGCTTCCGAAATCCATTACTACAGCCATTGGAATGGGTGTATCGGAAGAACTTGGCGGACTTGTTACGATCACGGTTGCAGTTATTATTATCACTGGTGTGCTGGGAAATGTGATTGCGGAGGCAGTCCTTAAAGTGGCAAAAATTGAGGAGCCTATCGCGAAAGGTCTGGCACTTGGAACTTCAGCCCATGCCATAGGTACATCTAAGGCAATGGAACTGGGTCCTGTAGAAGGTGCTATGAGCAGCCTGGCAATTGCCGTTGCCGGACTTCTTACTGTTATTGCCGCTTCTGTGTTCGCTGGATTTATGTAAAAACATGTTTGTGGATTAACTACTATGAAAGTATAGCGAATAAATAAGCCTGTAGACATGTTCATTTAGATTTTGTAAAAAGGAAAACGTCTGATTCTGTTTGAAACAGGTTCAGACGTTTTTTTATCACTTAAAAACGAACAGATATTCGAAAACGATTGATTCATACCGTTTTATAGGACTGATATTGTGGTAGACTAGTCTCATAAAGAAAATATGTTCGGAAAATACGTTCGGTATTTGATGGCGGATGATATTGGAGTTTGGGAAACGGAGGAGATATTATGTGGAAATCAGGCAGAAATATTAACAGCAGAAGAGCTGCCCTTGCAGAGGGATATATGGAGGATACACAGGAGAGCCGCGGCAGGAAATTTTCCGGGAGCACAGCCATGATACTGGGACTTTTTATTACGTTGGAGCTCATGATCGGGGGAGCTATGATCTTTAATTATGATTTTCATGGTGCAGATCTTATTGCTCTGCTCTTTGCTTTTATGGTATTATATTCTGGAGTCGTAGCAGTATTGACAGATAAATAGGAGTAAGGATATGCCAAAATCTTTCCAGCAGAAACTGAAAATTTTATATCTTATGCGAGTCTTTTCTGAGAAAACAGATGAGGCACATCCCATGAGTGTGAAAGATCTGATTTCCTATCTGGAGAGTCTGGGAATTCATGCAGAGCGGAAGACGATATATGACGATATAGAGACTTTGCGTGTGTTTGGAATGGATATTATGAATCGAAGAGAGAGACCGTCAGGTTTTTATCTTGCAACCCGTGAGTTTGAGACTGCAGAGCTGAAGCTTCTTGTAGATGCTGTTCAGTTTTCCAGATTTCTTACTGTTGGGAAATCGCGGCAGTTGATCCAGAAACTGGAGCACCTTACCAGTATTTATCAGGCCAAAGACCTGCAGCGGCAGGCAATCGTACTGGATCAGGTGAAGAATACAAACGAGAGCATTTATTATAATGTAGATGAGATACACAGAGCAATTTCACAGAACAGACAGATCAGCTTCCAGTATACAGAATGGACAGTGTCCAAGGAGAAACATTTGAAGAAAGGTGGAGCTCGCTATCAGATCAGTCCATGGCAGATGATATGGCAGGATGGTAATTATTATCTGATAGGAGTTGATGAGAAGAGTGGCATTGTGAAGCATTACCGCGTAGATAAAATGTTGAAGATCCTTACAGAGAATGAAGCAAGAAATGGTGCCGAACTCTTCCGGAAATTTGACAGTGCCAGATTTGCTGCCGGTACTTTTGGAATGTTTGGAGGCCGTGAAGAGAAAGTTAATCTGGAATTTGAGAACCATCTTGTGGGTGTAATGATTGATCGATTTGGGCAGGATATTATGATCATGTCCAAGGACAATGAGCACTCCGTCACCAGGGTACAGGTGAATGTAAGTACACAGTTTTATGGCTGGCTTGCTGCCCTTGGAAATAGCGTGAGAGTGATTTCACCGGAGAATGTGCGAAAAGAATACCGGGATTTTTTAAGAAAAGCCCTGGAGAATTATGAAGGATAAAAACATGACGGTTAAATCCAGACTTTTGGAGTTATTAGAACAGCATAAAGGTGAAACTTTATCTGGCGAGGATATTGGCAGGGAGCTTTCCTGTACACGAGCCGCAGTTTGGAAAGCTGTGAACAGTCTGCGCCAGGAAGGATACCCCATTGAGGCCGGACCGAATAAGGGATATATGCTTGCAAGAGAGAGTAATCTGATTTCAGCAGAGGGAATCAGACTTTTTCTGGAGGATCCACAGGTTGAGATAAAAATATTTGATGCAATCAGCTCTACCAATCTGGAGGCCAGGCAGCTGGCTGTGAGCGGAATGGCTGGACACGGCTCTTTTGTTGTTGCCATGGAGCAGACAGCAGGAAGAGGACGAAGAGGCAGGGAGTTTTATTCTCCTAAAGGCAGTGGGATTTATCTCAGTGTTATTCTGGAACCGAAGGGGACACTGGAGGGCAGTCTTCTGATCACTACTGCAGCAGCTACTGCAGTGTATAAGGCTGTGAAAGAAGTATGCGGTGTAAAACTTGGAATTAAATGGGTAAATGACCTGTACAAGGATAACCGTAAGGTTTGTGGTATTCTTACAGAGGCGGTCACAGATTTTGAAAGTGGAAATATAGAATTTGCAATTGTAGGAATTGGGCTGAACCTGTACGCTGAGCAGGAACAATTCCCCAAAGAGCTTCAGGAAATTGCCGGAGGAATCTACGAAGATGAACAATCCTCCAGAACTGCGGACAGGAACCGCCTTGCAGCGCAGATTGTGAACTATCTTCTGGAAGAAACCCGGGAATTGAAATTGTCGGAAGAATACGTGGAACATAATATTGTTCCAGGAAATGAAATTACAATTACAGATAATAAAAGCAGCAGAAGTGCCAGAGCATTAGCGATTTGTCCAGATGGGAAATTGCTGGTTCAGGAGACTGATGGCACTCAGAGTAAGCTGGCTTTTGGAGAAATCTCAATAAAAATACCGCCGATAAAATAAATTTATCGGCGGTAAAGTTATTAGAAATATTATGTGGCAGATACCTGACTTTTATTGGAATAGTTACTCTATTTTGCAGAATTATTGTCTGGCTCAGCAGTAATGAATGGTTGAACTGAAGTAGTATCCGAAATTTTGATATCGGTATTCTTTATTACATTATCCGCATTCTGATCTGGCTGTGTTGTTGAAGACACTGTTGAGGCAGGTGCTGATTTTGTATTCATTTGTGGAGCGCTGTTATCAACAGGCTGTTGATAAGGACGATATGGCTGCCAATAATGTTCTGACACATCTTTTTTACAATCAGCTTTTTCGTCAGGAGAGATGCTTTTGATTTTTCCTGTAAGAAGCTGATAACCGGCAACGATGATCAGAATTCCAATGATAACAGAAGGAATCTGGTACATGATATCCTGTATAATAATAGCCAGAGAATTTGGTAAAATCCAGAAGAGCAGATCACGGAAACCATTCCAGAAAACAGCAACTCCGAAAACAATCAGGAGAATTGCCGCAATTTTAATATGTTTTTGCGAGAGCCTGATATTATTCTGAAATATACGGTCAAGATGCAGAATATAGTTATCCTCTATCGCGTAAAATTCTTCTTCCGGCAGTTCTTTCAAGTTATGAACATGGAAGAAACTGTAGAACCATAATACAGGAAGAAAGATAACCAGAGAGGAGATATTAAGCCCTCCGGCAATTGCGATAATAGCCCAGAATAGAGTCATAATGCTGATTCCCTGCTTAAAGAATCCCATATACATTTCTCCCGCACCAGGAATCAGGGAAGAGATAAAAAGTAGGAATCCCTTTTTTTGTTTTTGCATGTTAGTTACCTCCGTTTGTTATTGTATTTGAAATAGAATTAATGTAGTTGACAACTTTCTGGGGAGCATCAGAGATTCCATCTGTAATTCCATTTGAAAAATTACGTAATGAAGTTCTAATTTCCCGGCGCGTTTCAGATGATTTGGCTGTGGACTGCGGAAGCTGAGGCGAGACGAAGTCCATTTGCCCAAGGCTGAACAACATAACCAGTGCAAGTACGACTCCGACTACAGTGCGGAGTCCCTCATAGAAAAACCGCATTTTATAGGTAGCATCCGCTGCTGTTTTCTGTATCTGAATATCAGGAGCTGTAACACGTTCCATAATTGTTTCTTTCAGATAGGCGGGAGCTGAGGATGCATGATCTGTATATTCGTCCGCAAGCTGGTTAAGACAGTAGTCGCAGTGCTTCATATGTTCCAGAAATGCAATGATTTCATCAGTGTTCATCTCTTCATTTTGAAAATTATTCAGGTCATTACTATTGATATGCATTTAATCGCTCCTTTCTGCCAATATTTTTTTCAACATGTTTTTTGCACGATATAGCTGTGTCTGAATGGTCTTAGGGTTTTTGCCTTCTTTTTGCGATATTTCTGTTACGGACATCTGTTTACAGAAATGAGCAATGGCAATTTCCTTGTAAGGACTTTTCAGGCCGCTGCATATCCGAAATACCTGCTGTTCCGAATCAGACTGCAGATACTGTTCCTCTGGGGAAGAATGATTCTCCAGATCAGGAAGCTGTGAGAAATAAATATCTTCCGTTGGAATTGAACGGCGTCCGGCAGCTTTTAGGAAATCAAGGCATTTGCGTACTGCAATTTTGCTAAGCCAGGCTTTTTCATAAAGCCCATCGAAGTGGGCGAGACTTTTGTAGGCAGACAGGAATACCTCCTGAGTGAGGTCTTCTGCATCGAAAGGATTACCTACTGATTTCAGACATATGGAATATATCAGATTCTGGTATTGGTCAATCAGATATTCCAGATATTCTTCCTGTGAAATGTTATCAGCCTCCTTCCTGTCCGTTCTCTAATTATAACGCGACTGCCTGATAAAGTTCTTCAAAAATAAATAAAAATTTTGTAATTATTCAGCTGGTACTATTTTGCAAGGTGTTTTTACTATAAAAGTCCCGGATGGAAACCATGAATGAGCCATGCTTGCATGAGAGAATTCATAGATATCGGATGGGCTAGAGCGTGTTTGAAAAGGCTTTATGCAAGGTGTGCGTCACACTTTGTGGGAGATTGCGGCATATTTTGAACACGTCCTGAAATGACTAAATACAAAGAAAAAATAAAAATTGCGGGAAGAGCATAAATAGACTATAATCAGTTTCGTGAATAAAAGATAGAAATAAATCCTGCTGTTTAATTTATGAAAGAAGGAGCATTTATGTACGAGACAAAAAAGTTATATTATGAAGATGTATATAAAAAAGAATTTACCGCCAAGGTGTTGGAGTGTCGTGAGAGCAAGAAAGGCTATGAAATAATTTTAAACCAGACAGCTTTTTATCCAGAAGGAGGCGGACAGCCCAGTGACACCGGTATATTAGGCGGAATAAATGTTAAGGAAGTTCATGAGAAGGATGGAGAGCTAATTCATTATACAGATGGGCCTTTGGAAGTCGGTATGGATGTAATAGGAAAAATTAACTGGGGCAGAAGATTTGATCTTATGCAGCAGCATTCCGGAGAGCATATTGTAAGTGGGCTGGTACATGAAGCATTTGGATATGACAATGTGGGATTCCACATGGGAAGCGATGTGATCACCATCGATTTCAGCGGAATGCTGGATGAAGAACAAATGGCCGAAATCGAAGCGAAAGCGAATCAGATTATCTGGGAAAATCAGAAAGTTGAGATTTTTTATCCTACAGAGGAGGAACTTAAAAATCTGGATTACAGAAGCAAGAAAGAGCTTTCTGGATGGGTTCGTATTGTGCGCTTCCCAGGAGCAGATACCTGCGCATGCTGCGGAACTCATGTGGCGCGTACTGGAGAAATTGGAATGGTGAAGCTGCTTTCTGTGGTGAAATTCCGTGAGGGGGTTCGTATGGAAATGCTGTCAGGTAAGCGAGTGCTTGATTATCTGAACATGGTAAACGAACAGAATCGTCAGATTTCCGTGAAGCTGTCTGCGAAAATGGACAAAACAGCGTCAGCGGTAGCAAGGCTTCAGGATGAAAATTTTGTTCTGAAGGGAAGAGTACATGCGTTAGAAGAAGAATTTATCGTTGGCGAAGCTGCTAAATGGAAAGAAAAAGAAAATGTGCTTTTATTCCAGGAAGGAATGGAAGCAGGAAGCGTTCAGAAGCTTACAGATGCAATTTTACAGGTTTGTAAGGGGCGCTGTGCAGTATTCTCCAGGAATGCAGATGGAAGCTATAAGTATGCTATGGGAGAAAAAGACGGAGACTTACGTCAGTTTACGAAAGAGATGAATGCAGTATTGAATGGCAGGGGAGGCGGTAAGCCTTTCTTTGTACAGGGGTCTGTGCAGGCTTCCGAGAAAGAAATTCGAGCCTTTTTCGAAAATAAATAGCAACTGTTCAGTTACTTGGCAAAAGTACCTTGCGGAATAGCACCCGCTGAATAGTTGCAATAAATAATAGAAGAGGATTGGAAAAAATCCGTATTAGAGCGTGTTTGAAAAAGCATTCTCGCAATCTGTACGCCCCACTTTGCGGTATATTTTGCCCGAATTCGGTTGTCGTAGCCCGCTACGACGCCCTCCTCCGGACAAAATCTCCCACAAATTGTGACGCACATCTTGCAGAAGTCCTTTTTTCAAACACGCTCTGCGGAAGAAAGGAAAAGCTGAATTATTTTTCAAGATAATCAGTGTTATATGAAGAAATGTTTGGAGAGTGTCATGCGCACCTGATCATGGATGGACTGAATTATAAAGATGCAATTTCTATTCATAAGGATCATGTAAACGATGAAGTGATACGGAAACATTTGAAAGCTTATGAAGAGCTGGGGATTGTCTTTGTAAGAGATGGTGGAGATGCATTAGGAATATCGGAAAGAGCCAGGAAACTGGCACCAGAATATGGAATTGATTATCGTACTCCTATTTTTGCCATCCATAAAAATGGACACTATGGCTCTATCGTGGGAAAAGGTTTTGACACTATGAAAGAATACCATGTCCTTTTGAAAGAAGCGAAAAACAAAGGGGCAGATTTTATTAAAATTATGACCACGGGACTTCTGGATTTTAATAACCATGGACAGATTACCGGAACGCCTTTAGACAGGAAAGAAGTCCGTGAGATGGTACATATCGCCCATGAAGAAGGGATGGCGGTGATGAGCCATACCAATGGAATTTATGGTGTACAGGCAGCTGTGGAAGCTGGTGTGGATTCAGTAGAACATGGAAATTATATTGATCCGGAAACAATCAGAGAATTAGCTGACAGTGATAGTGTATGGGTTCCTACTCTTGTGACAATTCGAAATCTTCGTGGATGTGGAAGATATAAGGAATCAGTGCTTGATCCTATTATAGAACTGGCCACAAAGAACCTTCGTCTGGCATACAAGTACCGAGCAAAGGTGGCTCTTGGAAGTGATGCAGGAGCTTATATGGTCTTACATGGGAAGGGCTTAATGGATGAATACCAGGCATTTATGGACATTCTGGGAGAATCCGGGGATGTGAGAGCCTGGCTGGCAGATGGAGAGAAAAGGATTCAGGACACCTTCAGGCGTCCTGAATCTTGATAGATGTATAAATGTTGGAATTTTTGGATTTTGTAGGATCAAAGGTAATGCAGATACTTGCGCCGGATTCCATATTACTGGTGGAGGTATCCTTTGCCCCTTCTGTAAAGCAGGTTATGGTTGCGCCATCGCCAGTTTGAAGTGTGACGGTATTTGCTGTATGGCCTATAATTGTACCGCTGACTGAGCTGGTAATTTCCCGGCTTCCAAGAGAATCCGGATCATCACCGGTGACTGCTGTAACAGTAACACCATCCAGTGAATTTCCCTGAAATTGTCCAGTGCAAGTTATGGTTACATAGGAGCCTGGCGCTGTTCCACCTTTAAAGTAAGAAGGAATCTGAGACAAGTCTACATTTATTGTGCTATCAGAGCCAGAGGGAAGAACTGTGAGTGTATTCAGGGAAATATTCTGAATTTCTGCATGAATCTGCTGTTCTTTTGCTGAGTCATCGGCAGAAACCTGTGCAGGATCTGGTGTTGGTGTTGGATCTGGAAGTGTAAGCGGATCAATATCTGAAATGCTTAGTACTTTCAGATGACTGGCATTAAGAGAAGAACTTTGGGTATCCTGACTGGAAGCAAACTTGCCTTTAAAATGAATGTATACCCATACACCGGTGCGGATGCCATTCTGATAATATTGTTCAGTTCCAGTGATTGGATAGGTGGCTGTTTTGCCTTTTTTATTTTTTATGGTAATGGTATTTGGAGTCAGACTCTGTACTTCCCCATAGGCCTTTCGTACTTCCAGCTGATTCTTTTTGTGAAAGTCGTCTACTACTTTCAATGCTTTTACAGTGCTGGTATCCTTGTTAGAGAGCTGACCCTCATAAATGACACTGATTTCATCTCCAGTGATCATGCCATCTTCGCATTCCAAAGTTGCTTCAGAAAGATCAAAAACGTAAGTTTGTTCCTGACTTTCCATAGTCAGGGTGGCACCGGTGAAATCCTTAAGGGTTCCTTTGATTTCATCCATATAAACACGCTGTTTGGGCGTTTCTGAAGTGTTCTGTAAGGTGGTTTCACTCTGATCAGAAGTAGAAGTATAGCTGGTGATTATATCACCGGCAGTACATCCTGACAGAGAGAACAGTACCAAAGAGCCAAGTAATAGTTTTGTGAAATTTTTCATTGTTGCTTTGTATCCTCCGAATCCGGAAATGGTACAGGAAGAAAATCGAAAACCTCTCGGTATGCATTCCATTCCTCCGAGTTATCTGGCATACGATAGCCAAGTCCTGTACATTCTGTAGTAGCATTTGTATTCATGTAATTATTATAAAAAACATTGTAAGGATTCTGTAGTGGCGACTGTTTTTGGCAGGATGATTTGTTTGTGGATTTTATATTCATAGAAACACTCCTTTTTGTCAAATATTTTTCCTATATAAGGGAAGATATTCTTAGAATATGCGAAAAAGAGGAGAGTATGCACAAACATTTGTCAGTGAACAGTAACGCGCTTCGCGATGCACAGAAATCATGCATTCGCATGATTTCGCGCTAAGATTCTCGGGTTTTCTGTGAACTTTGTTCACAAAAAACACTCGCGGAACGTTACCAGTAAACAGTAACGACTAATTTATTTATGTGAATATTATAACAAATACATATTGAAATTTCTATATTTTGTGCTATAATCATTTTAAATAAATAATAGCGAAGTAGGAATTTATGCGTCAAGTGTTCATTGGCTGGGGAGTCGCCGTGAAACGAAAAGCAGCAGGACTGTTTACGATATATTTTCCGCACCCGTTGCTACATGTGAGAACATCTCATAATGTGGAGGGATTATTATTTATGGTAACTACTCTGTTATTTTAATCATTATGGAGGTGTTTTTTTTATGCGTAAAAACAAACAGACATGGAGTGTTAAGACTCTTGTATTCCTTGCACTGCTGGTAGCAATCCAGCTTGTGCTGTCACGCGTTCTGGTAATTGATCTTGGTGTATATCGAATTACATTGGGGACTGTCGCCACTGTATTGGCAGGTCTTTGGATGGGACCTGTAGCTGGTGGTGTAGAAGGTGCTGTTGCCGATATCATTGGATGTTTTATGAAAGGCTATGGAGTTAATCCACTGATTACTTTATCAGCAGTTGCCTGGGGTGTGATCCCCGGACTGGCTGGAAAACTAATGGCTGAAAAGAACAGAAAAGTAAAGACTGTTGTTATGTGTGTCGCAATTGCAGTCTCTGGCGTAGTGGGAACACTTGGACTGACCACTGCAGGACTGGTAATGATCGGAGCAAACTTCTATGCAATTATGCCAGGACGTCTTGTACAGTTTGCAATCATGACTCCAATCTACTGCGTACTTACCAGTCTTCTTTATTTCAGCCCGCTTACAGGCATGGTTGTAGGAAACATAAGACCTGCTAAGCTGGAGAAGAAGACCGTATAAATGGCAGCAGTCCAGGAGCTGAATTATATACAAAACCCCAAATTAAATAATATGGCATAAGATGGATTATGAAGCAATGCACTTACTGGAAAGTTGATTGTTTGAGAAATCAACTTGTTGAATAAGTCAAAAAATACGATTCCCAAATAAAAGGCTGTGATCAGGATAAACACTGATCGCAGCCTTTTTTAAACATGCTCTGAAAAGTTTTCAGTTTGTATGTGTCTGAACCCGGAACCAATAGGTGTAGAGATAATGAAGTCCAAGTGATTCATAAAGATTACGTGCTGGAGTGTTTCCCTCTACTACCTGAAGATAGGCCTTAGTTGCGCCTTTCTTTTTTCCTTCTTTTAGAAGTGCAGTACAAATCTGACGAGCATAACCCTTGTGTCTGAAATCTTCGCGAACATGGATAGCGTACAATCCAATATAATTTCGATCCAGAATGCCAAGCCCGGTTGCAATAATTTTTCCGTTACTCCAGATGGAGGCGCATACGGTGTCTTTTACGATGGCATGATACATGGATGGAACTACAGCACGGTGAACAGGATTAATGGTGCCTTTCAGATCAAAAAGACTTTCAATCCAAATATCTGGAATATCGTCAGTAAGAGTTACCAGATCGCAAGGCGCAGAAAGATCTGCTCCATCCAGTGAGGCTGCCATAACATTTGTTGTATGCTGGATTTCGTAGTTGCGGTTTTCCAGAAGATAATCAAAATCCGGAGAAACCAGAGGACTGATCTTAAAAATTGCAGGGCTGCCCAGTCGGGCATACTCTGCTTCGCAGAAAGAAACCTTTTCCCTCCAGGAAAGGGTAGAAGTTCCGAACTGCTCCACACTGTTTGTTCTATGTGTATAAAAATAGGAAAAACGGAGAATCCATCCATCATAAAGCTCCATTTTATGGGAGGGCCATGCATTTAGTGACATATCTTCAATTTCTTTAATGATTTTATCCATAAAAAAACCTTCTTTTATAAGTTTAGGGTCATTATACATAATTGTATCCAGCAATGCAACTGAAAATAGTCTGTTATAAGACAGATTGCTTTTTACACATCTTGCAGAAAGCCTTTTTCAAACACGCTCTAGTACATCGTTTCGTAAATAACTATACCAATCGCGTAGGATGTGAATTCGAGTGTGCAGGTATAAAAACGCAGGCGTAGCGGGCTACGCCGAGGCTTTTATACCTGTGCAATCGGATTCACAGACAAGTGAGTGGTATAGTTATTTCGAAAACGATGTACTAGTACGGTGAATAGCCGCAAATTAATTTATACAATCTGTCTGCCAGAAATTTTTGTCCCTGCTCAGTAAGGTGAATCCCATCTGTAGTAATTTCTGAATATCCATAACGACGCGCCTTTTCATTCAATTCCTCATGCAATGTAAGATAAGAAATTTGAAACTGTTCTGATAGCTGGTGGATCATTTGTGATATTTTCTGGCGAAAAGGAAGCCAGGTTCTATAACAGGCAGGCCAGGGAAAAAGAAAAGGCTCCATTAAAATAATGCGCGAGTTCGATTTTGCTAATATTGTTATAAGATCTGCATAGCATTTGTAAAAAGAAAAAAGCATATTCCTCTGCTGAAACGGTGTTCTGTCCGTATTCATTATTAATCCAATATCATTAATTCCGATTAAAATTGTTATAATATCACTTGTAAAATCAGAATCACCCTGAATTCTCTGCAGAAGTCTGTTTATAGTAAAGCCGTCAGTGCCATAATTGCGTACCTGATAGTCTGAGCCGTCCCTTTTAAGACAGTCTGACAGCATTTTTACATAGCCATTGCCAAGGAAATCTCTGGAAAAGCAGTGTTCACAATCGGTGATGCTGTCACCAAGACATGTTAATATTGTCATAATTTTACCTCCGTTAATATTATACTGCAAGAACAAAAAGGTTTATAGTTTTTTTAGAAAAATTTGTAAAAAAAAGACTGGACAAATGGAGATAGAGAACCTATAATAAGACTCACCAGAAGTCATCTGGTATCGAAGGTCATCTTTTCAGATCGACTATTCCCTATTCTACGAAAGATAAAATACAGAAAGCCTTTCTCAAACAGGCTCTAAAATACTTCAAGATAGCCTCCTGTTATTAGTAAACCTATGTAAAAGAAGGGATGGTACGTCTATGCTTTTTTACAGAATATTTCCTGCTATAGCGGCAGGCTGCGCCGCTCTGATGGATATTCAGAGAGCGAAGGTAGACAATGGCTGGCTGCTTTTTTGTGTATTGGTCAGTTTGTTTACGCGAATATGGAAAATGGATGTTAGCAGTCTCGGATCTTGGATATGCGGTCTGCTGGTACCGATACTGATTCTGGGGATTTTATTCATATTCAGAATGCTGGGAGCCGGAGACATCAAGCTCTTGAGTGTTATTGGAAGCATGATAGGACCGACGAAAATTCTCAATTGCATTTCCTATTCCTTTCTGATTGGAGCTGTCATATCAGCTGCTCTTATGATTTCAAGCGGCATTGTCTGCCAGCGAATTCTTTACTTATTACATTACATCAGTGTTTATTTCAAAACAGGAAAAAGAGAACCCTATTACAAAAGCGGTATGCCGTTGGAAAACTTTCATTTCACAGTTCCTATATTTTTAAGTGCATTGCTTTATGCGGGAGGTGTCTATTGAAGAAGAATATTTTTGCTGTCTGTGATCTTGAGGTGGATTATGCCTTGAATTTTATGGATTATCTTAATCATAAGAAAAATATCCCATTTGAGATTCAGGCATTTACCAACGTAGAGAGTCTGATCGCCTATGGGAAAATGAATCACATAGAGTTGCTGCTGATTTCCCAGAAGGCTATGTGCCGTCAGGTGCAGGAATTGGAAATTGGTAAAATTGTTATACTTTCGGAAGGCGTGCACCCACCGGATCTGGACCGTTATCCAAGTGTGTATAAATATCAGGCCTCTTCAGATGTTGTGCGAGAAGTGATGGCGTGTTACGGAGCCGAGAAAGCAGTAGCTCCGGCTGTTTTTCCTGTACTGAAAAAGACCACGGAAATTTATGCAGTATATTCTCCTTTGGGGCGCTGCCTGAAAACATCGTTTGCACTTACATTAGGACAGATTCTGGCAAAAGAAAGAGCTGTTCTTTATCTGAATCTGGAGGAATACTCCGGCTTTGAAGAAATGTTGGGAAAAGGGTTCGCACAGAATTTAAGTGATCTTCTTTATTTTGTACGGCAGGAAAATGGAAATCTGATTTATAAGATGAACAGTATGGTACAGACAATAAACAATCTGGATTTCATTCCGCCTGTACGTACGCCAGAGGACATACGAGGAACTGCATGGGAAGACTGGGAAAAACTGATACAGGAGATTGTACTTCACAGCAATTACGAATTTGTGATTCTGGATATTGGAGGGGCTGTAGATGGGACTTTTCAAGTTCTGGATATGTGCCGGAGAATTTATATGCCAGTGCTGTCTGATCCGGTATCCATATCCAAGATTGCCCAATTCGAAAACCTGATAAGAATCTGGGATTATCCGCAGATTCTTACCAGAACTGTAAAGGTACGCCCGCCTTTTCATGGAGGAAACGTGGCACCGGAGAATTATATTGAAGGGCTGCTGTGGAGTGAACTTGGAGATTATGTCAGGGAAATTCTGAGAAAGGAAAAGGAATGAGTCAGGAAATCTTTCGCAAACTGAGACAAATGCTCATGGAGAAGCTGGATGTTTACCGGGAACTTACAGACCAGGAAATTCTGGAAACGATTGATGAGCTGATCGTAAACACTCTGCGGGAATCAGGAGTGAGCCTGAAAGAAAAAGTGCAGCTTCGCCAGGAACTGTTTTATTCCGTCAGGAAGCTTGATGTATTACAGGAATTGATCGAAGATGAAACTGTAACTGAGATTATGGTGAATGGTCCGGATTCTATTTTTGTAGAACGAAAAGGAAAACTGACAAGGTGGCCGAAGTCTTTTACAGATCAGGAAAAGCTGGAGGATGTGATACAACAGATAGTGGGAAAATGCAATCGCATTGTGAATGAATCATCTCCTATAGTAGATGCCAGACTGGAAAATGGCGCCAGAGTCAATGTGGTTGTGGCTCCGGTAGCATTAAATGGTCCAATTCTGACAATAAGACGTTTTCCGGATACTCCAATTACAATGGAAAAGCTGATTGAACTGGGAAGTATAACTCCAGAGTGCGCGTCCTTTTTGGAAAAACTGGTAAGGGCCCGGTATTCAATTGTAATTGGCGGAGGAACGGGAAGTGGGAAGACCACATTCCTGGGGGCTTTGTCAGAGTACATACCAAAAGATGAACGGATTATCACTATTGAGGACAATGCAGAACTGAAGCTTCAAGGGATTGCAAATCTGGTGCGCCTTGAAGCCCGGACAGCGACCATAAACGGAGCACCGGGAGTAAGTATAAGAGATCTTATTAAGTCTGCACTTCGTATGAGACCGGATCGAATAATCGTAGGAGAAGTACGGGGTGGGGAAGCTATGGATATGCTTCAGGCACTTAACACTGGGCATGAAGGCAGTCTTGGAACAGCTCATGCAAACAGTTGCCGTGATATGCTGGCCAGACTGGAAATAATGACATTGATGGCGGAACTGGATCTGCCGCTTCAGGCGGTAAGAAGGCAGATCGCCTCTGGCGTAGATATTCTGGTGCATCTGGGACGTATGCGCGATAAATCAAGAAAACTTCTGGAAGTTTCAGAAGTATGTGCGTATGCGGATGGTGAAATCAGGATACAACCATTGTATCAATGGCAGGATGGGTGTGGTCTGGTGCCTGTGGAGCCTCTCCTGCACAGAGAAAAACTGGAACGGGCGGGGGTGAAATTATGATCAGGCAGAAAGTTGATTATGGAAAATACAGATATTCTCAGAAAGAAATTTTAAAATATATAGGAGAAAGTGCAGCATTGTGTGGTGCTGTAGATTATTTGTTCTATCAAACACCTTGGGTAATGTTACTTGTGGTTCCGGTTTCTGTGTTCTTTCTGAAGTGGAAGAAGAAACAGATGATCAGAGAAAGAAAACGGCGCCTTAATTATCAGTTTCGGGATGCATTGAATTCTATGAGTGTGGCGGTACAGGCTGGATATTCTGTGGAAAATGCAGTTTCTGCCTGTGTGCGTGATCTAGAGCAGCTATATCCGAAGAATGAAGATATTGTAGCTGAATTTCGTTATATAGAGACACAACAGAGAGTGAGTGTGCCGGTAGAAGAATTATTTCTGGATCTTGGGCAGCGCTGTAAGGTTGAGGATATTGAAAACTTTGCTTCAGTTTTGTATACAGCAAAAAGAAGCGGTGGTGATCTTGGAAATGTAATTCAGAAAGTGGCTCGAATGCTGGGCGATAAGATTGATGTAAAAAAAGAAATTGAAGCGACTCTGGCTGCGAAGAAGTCGGAACAGATGATCATGAGTCTTATGCCGGCAGGAATTATTCTTTATCTGCAGCTGGCATCACCGGGATTTCTGGATATTCTCTACGGAAATCCATTTGGAATCTGTGCAATGACAGTCTGTCTTACAGTATATGGAGCTGCTTACTGGATGGGGAAAAGAATTGTGGAAATCGAGGTGTAGTTGATGTGGCTCCATATTGTCATTTTTGTTATATTATTGCTTTTGACCGTATGCAGTACTTTAGGTTGGATCCATGTAGAAAACATTGGTACGGTAAAAGGCAGAAAGATGTTTCTTGTGGTTGCTCTGGCAGGAAATATAACAGGAGGACTGCTGACTTGGACAAAAGGTGGCGGACAGGTATTTGAAGACGGTTATGAGTTGAAAAAGGAGGAAAATGCTTATGAAGAAAAATTTATGGTATCCGTGGAAGGAGAAGAAACAGGCAGTGTCTATGTACAGATCCCGGAAAAAGAACTGGAAAAGGAAGATACCGGGCAGCCGGAAGTGTTGACGAAAGAGGAAGACGAAGAACAGAAGCTTTTGGAATTTGTAGCAAATTATAACAGCGAACTGGAAGACTCTGAGTATTATTATCTTCCATCTGACTGGGAAGGAAGAAAACTGGAGTGGAAAATACCTTATGATACTACCGGAAACATGTTGACAGCAATTTTCCTTGCAGCAGCATTTGTCATGATTGTTATAATTGCGCGAGAAGAGCAGAAAGCCAGAACGAAAAGATATGAAGAACTGATGATGGACTATCCGGGACTGATCATGAAGTTCACCTTGTTGGTGCAGGCTGGAATGACTGTTCGAAATACGTTTAGGAAGATGGCTTCGGATTATAAAAACAAAAATGAAAAACGTATTGCATATGAAGAGATTGTTACTGCCTGCCATGAAATGGAGAGTGGAATTTCAGAAATGGAAGCCTATCGCCGCTTTGGTGAAAGGTGCGGACATGTAAAATATAAAACATTTGCAACATTATTGATCCAGAATCTTCAGAAAGGCAGCCGCCATATGGGAGAAATGCTGGAAAAAGAATCTGTGGAAGCCTGGGATGACAGGAAAAGAAAAGCAAAAGTTCAAGGAGAAGCGGCAACTACCAAATTGTTATTCCCAATGATACTGATGCTAGGCGTTGTAATGGCTATTGTTATGCTGCCGGCCTGTCTGTCCTTTTATGGATAAATCCAATCCGAAGGCCGATTTTCATATTTAAAAAGAAAAGTGCCAAAGGAAATTTTTCAGGCTGAGGGAGGTGAGAAATATGAGCGAACTGCGCAGACTGATGAGAGAATTTCTGTGGGAAGAAGATGCTGTAGGCGTTGTGGAAATTATTCTGATCCTTGTAGTTCTTATTGCACTGGTCATGATTTTTAAAGACCAGTTGACCAGTCTTGTGAAGAATATTCTGTCAAAGATCACAAAGCAAAGTAATTCTATTTAAATGATTTCCAACTAACAAAATGATTTGAAAAGGAGAGGTGCGCCATGGTAAAAAGAGGAAGTATTACTGTTTTTCTGGCCTTAACCCTTGGACTTATTCTGTCCCTGCTGAGCTCAGGACTCGAGTCAGCAAGAATGGCTGCGGCCAGAACTCAGATTTTGAATGGGATGGATATTGGACTGTATTCTTTATTTGGACAATATAACAAGTCCCTTTTAAAGGATTTTGACTTGTTCGCTGTTGACGGAGCCTGTGGGGGAAAGGAAATGAATCTGGCCTCTATATATGATAATCTGGAATCTTATATGAAGCCTGTGATGAAGCAAAATAGTCAGAAATTGTCAGTACAGCAGGGTGGCATTTCCGGTTATCTTCTGATGACAGATTCAGAAGGTGAAGTCTTTTATCAGCAGGCAGTCCAATACATGAAAGAAACTCTTGGAAGCCATGGGGCAAAGCTCCTTTTAAACAAAATTCAAGATATGCAGAAAAAGACAATTGAAGCGGAGCGACAAGGCAATGAGATAGAAAGTAAAGGAACCATTGAAAATTATGAAAGTGAAATGGATACTGCACAACAAAAAAGTCAGGCTTTGCTGGAAGAAAAAAAGAAACAGGAACAGCAGAATGGGCAGGATGGGTTTACAGATGGGAAAATGCTTCCGTCTGTGACAGAAAAGAATCCTCCTGCAAAAGTTGAAAATCCTATTCCAGTAATTCGAAAAGTACGAAAAATGGGACTTCTGGATCTGGTTCTCCCTTTTGGAAAAGAAGTTTCTGACAAAAAGGTAAAAACTAAAGAATTGGTTTCAGGAAGAAAACTTGAAACAGGATTGGCAATGGAGGATTCCGTAAAAGCAGATGGAAGTATGCTTTCCCAGGTTTTGTATCAGCAATATCTTATGGAAAAACTGGGAAACTATATAGAACCAGGAAAGAGCGGCTTAAGCTATCAGATTGAGTACATTATTGGAAAGAAAAACAGTGATGAGGCAAATTTGAAAGATGTAGCGAAAAAACTTTTGATGGTTCGGGAAGGACTTAATGTTGCATATCTGGTTTCAGATGCGCTTATGATGGGGCAGATTCATGCCATGGCAGCGGCAATTGCAGCCGCATTTCTTATTCCACCGGCAGTTGTGGTGATTGAAGGTGCGCTGATCCTATGCTGGGCTTTTGCTGAAAGTATTCTGGATGTAAGAGAGCTATTTGCCGGCGGAAAAGTGCCTTTAACTAAGAATGCCTCTAACTGGCAGCTGTCGCTGCAGGGGCTACCGGCATTGGTAGATAAGCTGGATACGGACAGGCAAAACGATGTAAACGGGTTATCCTATGAGGATTATTTGCAGATATTTTTATTGACAACTTCAAAGGCGCAAAAAGTTAAAAGGGGTATGGATATGATTGAAAGTTCGTTTCGGGAGATGGAAGACTGGAATGAATTTTGTCTGGATCATTGCATTACTGCACTGGAGGCTTCTGTGGATGTAAAGGCAAATAAAAGAAAAGTGTTTACCGTAACGCGGGAATATCACTATATTTAGCTGGAAAATAGATTGTCTTTTGCCATATTACTATATAAGAAAGGCGCAGAAGGATGCTTTCCCGGAAAGGAGATGGAAAATTGATTAAAAGAAAAAAGAGAAAAGATATACAGGCTCTAAGGAGCAGAACAAGAAGGAAGAGTTCTCTGGGAATCCGGTCTGTCAGAAAGTCCCCGTTTTCTGCCAGAAGTCTTTTCGGAAAAGTGTCTTTGTGCGCCTTTGGGAAAGAAATAAAAGAGCAGGTAAAAAAAGCCAGTTTCACGATAGAAGCGGCCTTTGCCCTTCCACTCTTTTTCTTTGGAATGGTGACAATGATACATTTTATGGATGTATACAGAATTCAGACGGAACACTTGAGCAAACTGTGCCAGAGTGCAAAGGAAGCCGGAATGTATGCGTATGTGGTGGGAGGCGACGGAGTAGAAGAAATTACGCTTCCTGATGTTTACAAATACAAGCCAATTGGCGGATTGATACCGCTTCCGGCTAAATGGCAGTATAACAAGGTGAGGGTTCATGCCTGGACTGGCGCGGACAGAGGAAATGGGAATAGTGAAGAGAATAAAAAACCGGAAAATATGGTGTATGTAACGGTTTCAGGTTCGGTGTATCACAAAAAGCTGAATTGCAGTCACCTTAATTTGTCGGTTACTAAAGTGTCGGGTGGAAATGTTTCTTCCAAACGAAATGAAAATGGAGAGAAATATCATGCATGTGAAAGCTGCAGTAGAGGGCAAGCTCCAGGAAGTACAGTTTATATCACAAAATCTGGAAACCGTTATCATAATGACAAAAATTGCAGCGGCTTAAAAAGGTCCGTACGTCTGGTAAAAGAGTCGGAAGCTGGTAATCTGCATGCATGTAAACGATGTGGTTAACAAGAAGAAATGGAAGGGGAATAAAATAATGGAACGAATTTGTATTCTTGCATTTCTTGGAATTAACAGTTGGAAAGATATACACACAAGAGAAGTTTCACTTTTGTCAATTGGTGTATTTGGAATTGTGGGAATGGTAAGAGCATGTTTTCTTGGAACTGTGAGTGTGAATCTGGTATGGAATGTCTGTATGGGGGCCGCTGTGATCGGGCTCAGTATCATCTCGAAAGGCGCTGTCGGGATGGGAGATGGTCTTTTATTTCTGTCGCTTGGGACAGTACTGCCTTTTGAGGAACTTTTGTCAGCATTTTTATTGGGACTTTTTTGCTGCTGTTTTTGGGGGATTGTGGTGTTATTTCTGTCAGGCAAAGGGAAAAAGACTGAGATGCCTTTCGTTCCATTCCTTATGTTGGGATATATTGGAGGTTTAATTTATTGAAAAAGAGAATAAAAAAGGGAAGCATGACAATAGAAGCAGCACTTTTAATGCCGTTGCTTTTGCTGGTTGTGATGATAACTTTGTATTTGTTTTTTTACGTACATAATAAGGTCTGGCTCACAGCCGCGGCTTACGAAGCAGCTCTTGACGGCAGTCTGGAAACGGCACGGCCAGAAGGGAAAAGCCGTGATAAAGCATTAAAAAAAGGAAAAGAACTTGGAAACTCTGGATTTTATGAAAGCAAAAACCTGAAACTTCAGGTCAGCGAAGGAAAAAAAGTGCAGGTAACGTATGATCTTGATATGTTTTCCTTATATGGAGGATTTAACAGTCATTTGCAGGTAAAGGGAAGTGTAAAAGTAATAAAACCGGTAACCTGGATCCGAAAAGTAAAGGGACTTTCTGAGGTGTCAAATAAGCTGAAGGGGTAAAAAATGAAATCAGAATATAAAAGAGATATAAATGGAAATTATCTTGTGCTGTATGAAAATGAAGAACCAGATACTTCTTCTTATCAGATGAGAATGCTGGTTGGCAATTCGATTCCATCTATTCTTAAATGCAGAGTGCAGGGAGTTGATGGACAGTTTATGGTGTGTTATGATATTACCTCCAAACAGTCTTTGCTTTCTCTTTATGAAGAAAAGAAAATGGGTTACGAAGATCTTCAGATGATCCTGGGTGGATTTGTGCAGGTGATGGAAGATATGTCAGAATATTTGCTGAATCCATGCAGGTTAGTATTGAAGCCAGAGTATATGTATGTAGATGTGGAAAAGAGACAGATCTATTTTTGTTATCTTCCTGGATATGCTGAAGATGTGAGACAGAAATTTCAGGAACTGACAGAGTATATTCTTCCGATTCTGGATCATGAAGACTCAAAGGCTGTAATGCTTGGGTATGGAATATACAGAAGAGCTTTGGAAGACAGTTTTCATTTGGAATATATAAAAAAGGAACTTTATCAGGATAGAGAGGAAATAGAAAAAACAGTTGGTTCCTCAATTTTGCAGGAATCAGGCACTATGACAGAGAAAAGGTGTAATTCAGATGGCAGTGAGAAAATTGATCTGTTTGAAAATTATGGGGAGTCAAAAGAGGAAAAGCCTCAGGAAGAACATCTGGAAGAGTTGCTTTGGGAGGAAGAATTATCTGAAAAAAAGAAAAAAGATGTTGGGGGTACGTCTAAAGGATTTTTGATTTGGTGTGTAGCAGCTGGATTTTTTGCACTGGTGGTTGTGGCCGCAGAAACACTGGGGTATCTGCCGAGGGTATCTATGCAGGTTATTCTGGGAGTGGCAGCTGGGATTATGGTAATTGGAATGTTGTGTACCTGGGGTGTGTCCGTTATAAAGAATAAGAATTGCATCAGACATGAGAAAAAGGGACATCTGGAAATACAGAATAAAAGAGAAAATAAAAAAGTGAGTGAAGACTCAGGAAAAGATAAGGTGAACTTTAAAGATAGCATTGAAAGAAACACGACTTCAATGCAAAATACAGCAGAAGTATTGCACCAAAAAGAAAAAATATCAATATCACAAAAAAATTGCGGCGAAACAGTGGTTTTATCTGCGAATATTGTTACTGGACCGGCAACTCTTGTAAGCCGTGAACCTGGTGAACTTGCTACGATTTATCTTCAGAATGAACTTACGGTAATTGGAAAAATGGAGAATGCAGCGGATGCGGTGATCGAACTTCCTACAGTAAGCCGGATACACGCGAAGATACGGAAACGGGAGGGAGAATATTATCTTACGGATTTGAATTCACGCAATGGAACATCTGTAAATGGCAAAATTTTAAAAGGGGATGAGGAATATTGCCTTCAGGATCAGGATCAGATAGACTTTGCGCAGGCCAGGTATGTGTTTCTGAAATAAAATAACAGATTTTAAAAATTTACCGGGTTTGATCTGTTGAGGTATCAGAGAAATTGTGCTATACTTATTCTATTATCAGAAAGTAACGAAAACAGTGTTGAAAGTAGACTGAAAATATCGAGGTGATGGCGTGGAAGAAATAAAAAAAGAACCAATAACGGTTCTTTTTATACTTCTGAATATATTGATATTTCTTGTTGTTGATTTTACCGGCGGATCAGAAAATACTGCTCACATGATTGAGTGTGGAGCCGCCTATCCACCGCTGATTCTTGAAAATGGAGAGATATACAGGTTATTTACCTGTATGTTTCTGCATTTTGGAATTTATCATATTGCCAATAATATGCTTGTCCTTTTTGTACTGGGACAGCGCCTGGAACCGGTTGTAGGGAAGATTAAATTTATTTTAATTTACCTTCTTGGCGGTCTTGGTGGAAATATTTTTTCTTTTATTATGGAAATGAAATCAGCGGATTATGCAGTGTCAGCTGGTGCCTCTGGTGCCGTTTTTGCAGTAATGGGAGCAATGCTCTATGTAGTTATTCGAAATCATGGAAGAATTCAGGATATTTCCGTACGACAGATGATGATCATGGCCGGATTCTCATTGTATTTCGGTTTTACAAGTACTGGTGTAGATAATGCAGCCCATGTTGGCGGCATGGTTTGTGGATTTATCCTGGCGGCAGTTCTTTATCATCCGGGAAATTTTTCTGGCAGAACAATGTGGAAGGATGTTTCCCCATCGGATTCAATTTCTGCATAAATGTTTCCGCTGTGAGCCTGGATGATCTCTCTGGTGATTGCCAGCCCCAGTCCGGTTCCACCCTCTTTGAATGTTACAAATGGAGTAAAAATTTCATTCAGCTGTGATTCCGGTATGCCGCATCCATTGTCAGTTATGACAATATGTACCCTTTGGTCACTGGAAAAAGCACATAATTTTACTTTTCCATCAGCACTGGAAATTGCTTCTGCTGCATTTCTGAGCAGATTCAGTAAAGCCTGCTTTAATTTAACGGGATCAATAAAGAGGGCAGGCAGTGAGGGCGAAATATCAGTTTTTAAGGTAATGCCCAGGTACTGGTAAGTGGGCTGGATACTGGAAATAATTTCCTTAAGATAGGCAGTAAAAGCAGTTCTTTTCCGTTCAAGTTTATGGGCATTATTGTAATCCGAAAGATTATTTAACAATTCTTTGGTATACTCCAGATTAGCTGTAATATCATTCCAGTAATCAAATGAGACAACTTCAGGATGTGTGTCTTCAATCATCTGAATCTCACTGTTAATAAGTGCTATGGGATTGCGTATCTCATGGGAAAATCGTGATAGTATCAGATGAAATTCATCCTGTTTTTTGTTTAAGATTAAATTATTTTTCATAAGCTCACCTCAAGTGAAGTGTATCATTGAAGTGGACAAATGACAAATAAAATCGTACTTAAAAAATCGAGATTATTCGACAGAAATAAAAAATACTGTTCCAAAAATTTTTTAAAAAATTTTGGAAAAAAATGTGATTTTCGCTATTATCAGACGTATAATTTATATATTCTATTTGGGAGGATAAGACTATGAGTGATTGTATTTTTTGCAAAATTGCAAACGGAGAGATTCCATCAGCAACATTGTATGAAGATGAAGACTTCAGAGTAATTCTGGATCTGGGTCCTGCAAGTAAAGGACATGCCTTGATCTTGCCGAAAGCGCATGCGGCTAATATCTATGAGATATCAGATGATATGGCTGCGAAAGCAATGATTCTGGCAAAGAAAATGGCCACAAAAATGACCGAGGCGTTAAAGTGCGATGGTTTTAACATTGTACAAAATAATGGCGAACCGGCAGGACAGACTGTTTTTCATTTTCATATGCATCTGATTCCGAGATATGAAGGAGATCAGGTGGGAATTACCTGGAAACCTGGAACTTTAACGGATGAGGTGAAAAATGAAATCCTGGAGAAATTGAAAAGCTGCTAGAAAACGGGGTACACAAGATGAATAGCGAAGAATTTAACACATTTTACAGACGGTATTATAAAGTCTCTGTTAAAATCGCAAATGGAATTGTACAAAGCCGTTTTACAGCCGAGGATGTTACACAGGAGGTATTTTCATACTTTTACGAAATAAAAGAGAGACTGGATGCTTCCAGCGAAGAAAAGCTTCACGCATTGGTGGTATGGAAAACAACCAATAAAGGAAGGGACTACCTGAGAAAATCATATGTAAAGCGGGAAGTAATGTTTGACAATGATGTGGCTGAATTGCAGTATCGTACTACAGAAAGCGCAGAAGCGGCATTACTGGGGCTGGAAAAACAGAAATATTTATCAATGGCATTTGAAGGCCTGCGACGGAAAAATTTAATTAACTATATGATTTTTATGCGAGTTGTAATGGAAGGTGTATCTACTGAAGAAGTAGCGCGCGAATTTGGCTATACAAGAAATAATGTAAATAACAGAGTACTTAGAGCCAGAAAATGGCTTTTAGCAGAAATTTTAAGACTGGAAAAAGAGTAAAATTAAAAAGCATACCTCTGTTAAATAACAGAGGTATGCAGTGTAAAATCAGGAATGAATACATTCTTCAATGAGATTCACAATATGCTGAATAGAATTTAAGTTTTTGCCTGCAGACATAGCCGCAATATATTTATTACGTTCCTGATAGAGTTTGCGGATTGCCTCTAAGAGAGACGCTTCTGTAATCTCTTCCTCCTCCAGTACCATACTGTAACCCTGGCGCTCGAAGGAGCGGGCATTGAGAATCTGATCACCGCGGCTTGCCTTTGCGGACAATGGAATTAAGAGATTTGGCTTTGAAAGTGCGGCAAGTTCACAGATAGCATTAGCTCCTGCACGGGAGATTACTACATCTGCCAATGCAAACATGTCAGGAAGCTGTTCCTGAACATATTCATATTGGACATAACCTGTCAGCTGGATACTTTCATCCGTTTTTCCCTTGCCGCAAATATGAATAACCTGGAATTCTTTCAGCAGTTCAGGAAGAATTTTTCGTACATTTTCGTTTACAGAAGCAGCACCCAGACTGCCGCCAATTACCAAAAGAACTGGTTTATCTGAAGTAAAACCACAATATGCGCGAGCGTGTTCTTTATTACCATGGAGAAGCTCCTGACGAATAGGAGTACCTGTAAGAACTGCCTTATCTTTTGGAAGATTATTTACAGTTTCTGGAAAGTTACAGCAGACTTTTGTGGCGGAAGAAAGGCAAAGCTTATTAGCAAGTCCCGGAGTCATATCAGATTCATGAATGATTGCCGGAATGTGGCGTTTGCCTGCGGCAATTACCACTGGTACTGTTACGAAGCCACCTTTGGAAAATACTACATCAGGCTTTAATTTTTTCATAAGACTTTTAGCCTGAAAATAGCCTTTTATAACGCGAAATGGATCTGAAAAGTTTTTCAAATCAAAATATCGTCTTAATTTACCGGAAGCAATTCCATAGTAAGGAATACCAAGCTCCTCAATAAGCTGTTTTTCAATACCATTGTAGGAGCCGATGTAAGAAATTTTATAACTTTTTTCCTGTAAAGCGGGAATCAGAGCAATATTCGGGGTAACATGTCCGGCAGTACCACCGCCGGTAAGGATAATATGCTTCATAGGATCCTCCTGAATAAGTGTTTAATAGTTACAGTTCACTTTGTGAATAGCGACCTATTTAATAAATATGAACCCCTAAAAGGGAATTGTCAAGAAAAGAAAAAAATCTGGGAGAAAAAAATGAACAAAAAAAAGATAGGAGAGAAAACCGACAGTCTGTTAGAAGCTGAAATGATCAAAGAAGCAAAAATGATAGAAGAAAGTCTTCTTGGAAATGCTGCAAATGATTTTGAGATTTCGGATGAGGAACTGGATGAGGCGTATCAGCAGTTTTTAAAGAAAATGAAAGCAGAAGGCAAACTGGATGAAGATAAAATAAATGAGGCCAATTCTGCAAAAGCTATGAATAATGATACAAAGACTGCTGAAATAGTGAAGTTTCCAGGATTCCGGAACGAGGCGTCCAAAGAGGAAAATTTAAAAGATGCTCAATCAACAGAAAGTTCAGCTGAGGAAATTGATTTTATTGCAGGATTTTCTGATAAGCTACGTCAGTTTGAAAAAGAAGAAAATAAACCCTGGTACAAATATGGAAAGGCAGCAGGGATTGCAGTTCTTGCTGCAATCGGTATTCTTGCCGGAAGTATGGCAAGCCAGGCTGATTCAGCGAAATTTGTCAGCTCTGTTCAGCATATTATAAATAGTGAAGATGTTATGCCATAAAAACAGAAAAATATATGTAATATAAGTAAGAGTTCGGGTAAAAGGGGGAATCTGTATGAAGATCACTTTTATTGGAGCAACACATGAAGTTACCGGGAGCTGCTATTATCTGGAAGCAGCAGGAAAAAAGTTTCTTGTAGACTGTGGAATGGAACAGGGACCTGATTATTATGAAAATAAAGATATTCCTGTGCCTCCGGGAGAATTAGATTTTGTGCTTTTAACACATGCACACATGGATCATTCCGGAAATCTTCCTGCTATTTACGCAAAAGGCTTTAAAGGACCTGTATATGCCACAGAGGCAACCTGTAATCTTTGCGATATTATGCTCCGTGACAGTGCCCATATCCAGATGTTTGAGGCAGAATGGCGTAACCGCAAGGCAAAACGTCAGGGGAAGCCTGAATTTGTTCCAGCTTATACCATGGAGGATGCATTAGGGGTTATTCGTAATTTTGTAGGCTGTCCATATGAGACTGGAATAATTCTTGGCGAGGGGCTGAGAGTAAAGTTTATTGATGCAGGTCACCTTCTTGGATCAAGCAGTATTGAGGTGAATATCTGTGAAGCTGGAGTTGAAAAAACAATTGTATTTTCGGGAGATATAGGAAACAAAAATCAGCCGCTTATAAAAGACCCTGCCTATTTTAGAAAAGCAGACTACGTGGTAATGGAATCTACATACGGAGACCGGAGCCACGGAGAGAGACCAGATTATGTGCGCCTTCTGGCAGATGTCATTCAGGAGACCTTTGACCGGGGCGGTAATGTGGTAATTCCCTCTTTTGCAGTGGGAAGAACGCAGGAGATGCTGTATTTTATCAGACAGATAAAAGCAGAAGGCCTTATTCACGGGCATGATAATTTTAAAGTGTTTGTAGATAGCCCTCTTGCAAATGAAGCAACAAATATTTTCGGTATTCATAAATATGATTGTTTTGATGACGAGGCTCTGGAACTTATTCGAAAAGGAATCAATCCTCTTAGCTTTCCTGGTTTGAAGATATCCGTAACAAGTGAAGACTCAAAAGCAATCAATTTCGATGATGACTGTAAGGTGATTATTTCTGCCAGTGGAATGTGTGATGCAGGAAGAATTAAACATCACCTGAAACATAATCTGTGGCGGGAGGACAGCACCATTCTTTTTGTGGGCTATCAGGCTGTTGGAACTCCGGGACGCGCCCTTTTGGAAGGAACTCAGGAAATAAAACTCTTTGGTGAACCGGTGCACGTTGCAGCAAAAATCTGCCGTATGCCGGGAATCAGTGGCCATGCAGATGTAAATGGTCTGGTTGACTGGATAAAAGCATTTGAAGTAAAGCCTCAGAAAGTGTTTGTTACTCATGGCGAGGATACTGTGACAGAACTGTTTGCTGCAAGACTGCGTGATGAGATGAACTATGATGCATATGCGCCATTCAGTGGAACAGAATTTGATCTGGCTGAAGGCGAATTTCTGTACGAGGCAGAGGGCGTTAAGATACAGAAGCCTGCTGCGTTACAAAAAGCATCTAAGGCTGCAAAGGTATACGAAAAGTTGCTTGCGCTTGGATACAGACTGCTTTCCGTCATACGCAAAAACGAGGGCTGTGCAAACAAAGATCTGGAGAAGTTTTCAAGGGATGTCCAATCTTTATGTGATAAATGGGACAGAACTGATGGGTAAGTGTTACAGTCTGAAAAGAAATCCCCGGGACAAAAATCCCGGGGAAGTAATTATGAAATCGCTTCTTTTAAAGCAGTGGCAAGCTGGTCTGGGCATGAAGTAGGTCTGCGTCCACACTGGATTCCCTCCAGGCGTGCAATTACTTCTTTCGCCGGCATACCTTCTACAAGTTTGGCAACTCCCTGTGTATTTCCAGAACATCCACCAATAAATTTCACATTGTGAACTTTCTGTTCATCATCAATATCATATTGAATTGCCATAGAACAAACACCTTTTGTTTTATATTCCATTGTTTTTTCCTCCAATCGTTATGTAAAATCAGGAGCTCAGGAACGCTGGTCAGGTTATGAACAGCAATAGCTTTGCACCTTCTCTCATTATAGCAGAAGATATTATAAGTTTCCATGCCAAATTTAAGTTGGATATAGCAAGAAGTTTTGGTATAATGTCAGATGAAGAAGCAGTTAACTTTCAAAAACAGAGGAGAATGCTAAATGAAAACAATTGGTATTATTGGCGCAATGGAAGTTGAAGTTGCGATTTTAAAAGAAAAAATGGAAGATGTACGAATTATAAAAAAAGCTTCCATGGATTTTTATGAGGGAATACTTGCTGGGAAAAAGGTTGTTGTAGTGCGTTCCGGAATTGGCAAGGTAAATGCTGGTATCTGTGCTCAGATTCTGGCAGATGTATTTTCAGTAGATGCGATCATTAATACAGGAATTGCAGGAAGCTTAAATAAAAATATTAATATCGGTGATATTGTTCTTTCCACAGATGTTGTACAGCATGATATGGATGCTACCGGATTTGGATACCGCAAGGGACAGATTCCGCAAATGCCTGTATTTTTCTTTAATGCAGATGATAATCTCCGCAGACTTGCTGCAGAAGTATGTAAGGAAGTAAATCCGGATATTCAGGTATTTGAAGGAAGAATTGCTTCTGGAGACCAGTTTGTCTGCGATCAGGATGTTAAGAATCGAATTGTATCAGAGTTTTCAGCATATGCGACTGAAATGGAAGGTGCAGCCATTGGACAGGCAGCATACTTAAATGAAATTCCGTTTCTGGTTGTCCGTGCTATTTCTGATAAGGCTGATGGAAGTGCGCAGATGGATTACAGCGAATTTGAGAAAGCAGCTGTTGACCATAGTGTGAGGCTTACTTTAAATATGCTGGCGCGTATTTGAAAAATCATTCCCGCAATCTGCACGCCCCACTTTGCGGTATATTTTTCCCGAATTCAGTTGCCGTAGCCCGCTACGGCGCCATCATCCGGGCAAAATCTTCCACAAATTGTGACGTACATCTTGCAGAAAGCCTTTTTCAAACACGCTTTGGCGCGTATTTGAAAAATGGTGCAATTGACCGAAAAACGGAAGCTTGCATATAATGAGAGTGAAATGGAAAAGGAATCGAAATTGCTGATATGATATATAAAGATTTTTATCCATTTTACACAAGCTATGCAAATCCCTTGCTCTACCGGGGAGAAAAGAAACAAGAAGAGGAATTTTTTCTGATGAAATCCTACTATCCGGACACTGCCAGAAAGATACAGGAAAAAGTGGAAGAAGAATGTGATCTTCAGGATTATGAAGGCAGCCGGCTTTACGATGAATATCCTGACAGGTTTATGTTGTATCACCTTGGAAGGAAGATCGTGGATGAAGTAAAATCAGAGGCTGATATGGAAGCAATGTCTGATGGACTTCTTGGTGATCTGGTAGAAGTGCTTCTTTTTCATGAAATATCACGAAGAAGATGCCGACGAAGAAGATGCAGGGGAGATTTTTACAGATAAGACGCATCAAAATGACAATTAGAGGTTGCTGTGAGCGGAGTGAACAGTAACGATTACAGAATATAAAAGAAAATAATTATAATAAAAATGAAAACAATAGATGAATATTTAGAGGAACAGATAAATGAACAGCTGTGTCAAGCTATCCTAAGCGGCAGCAGAGGGGACGGACCATCCAAAGTAAAAATACGCCCGGTAGAAATCCGGGGGAAGGTGGTTTATCAGGCTTCTGAAACTGTAGGGACGAAGGTGCTCCATAAAAATTATTCCAGAGAGGAACTGATTTCATATTTAAAAGCGGGGCTGCAGCATGATTTTTCTCAGCTTCAGGCAAGTGGGATGGCGCTGGATGGAACTATTCTGGTAAGCAAAAAAGGAAAGATGACCATAAAGACCAGACGTCATCCCGAAAATGGAAAAGGTCTGGCTTTCGGAAAGGACAAGACCTTCAGCAAGGGCACGCAGATATTGGCCCACAATCGTGTAAAGCAGTACATACTTAAGGAAAATATTCCAGTCCCCTTTCTTGTTGATCTTGGTGTTATGAATAAGGAAGGCAGGATTATTACCCAAAAATACGATAAGTTCCGACAGATCAATCGATTTCTGGAATTTATTCAGGACATTCTTCCAAGACTGGATCAACAGCGGGAAGTGACCATTCTTGATTTTGGATGCGGAAAGTCCTATCTTACATTTGCCATGTATTACTATCTGAGAGAACTGAAAGGTTATGATGTAAATATTATTGGTCTGGATCTGAAAACAGATGTAATAGAAAAATGTAATCATCTTGCAGTAAAGTATGGATATGAAAAACTGCATTTTTATCAGGGAGATATTGCTGATTATGAAGGTGTTTCTTCTGTTGATATGGTAGTAACCTTGCATGCCTGTGACACAGCTACAGATTATGCTCTTGCGAAGGCTGTGGAATGGGGAGCGAAAGTTATTTTGTCTGTACCCTGCTGTCAGCATGAGGTAAATAGACAGATAAAAAATGAAGTGTTGGAGCCTGTACTGAAATATGGCATTCTTAAGGAGAGAATGGCTGCTTTGATGACAGATGGAATTCGAGCCAATCTGCTGGAAAGTATGGGGTACGAAACTCAGATTCTGGAATTTATTGATATGGAGCATACACCCAAGAATTTGCTGATCCGTGCTGTAAAGACAGGCAAACCAAAAGATATGAAGAGTACAGTGCAGCTTATGAAGGAACTGCATATAAATCCTACACTGGAAAGACTTCTGTACCGTGAAGGGGAGGTACAATCAGAGAGTTAAGAGGAGAAAGAATGATTAAATTTTTACGCAGAGCAGTGATTCTCCTGTTTGTTTTTGTTCTCGGCGTGGCAGGAAGTTCGTTCCTGCTGAATAGTGAGACTACGGATGACCGCTCTGATATGAATGATCCGGTTTTTCCGGAGGTAATGGTTGATTTTGATGGAAATTATGCAAACAGGATGTATGGTTATGCACAGCCTATGCAGTCTGATTTTACCAGGGACAGTGTGACGCCTATTGATACATCCAAGGAACTGTCCTTTGTTATAAATGCCTATGATACAAAGGTGAAAAGCCTTTCCTATGAGATACGTACCTCTGATGGCAGTAAGGTACTGGAAAATCGTAAGATTAAAAGTCTGGATAAACAGGACAGCTATCTGACAACAACGATTAAGCTGAGCAGTGATCTTCTGATGAACCAGGAGTATTCTTTGCAATTATCTCTTGAGACAAATAAGGGAACAGCTTATTACTATACAAGAGTAGTTTCCAGATCCAATGTGAATGCTGCTCAGTACGTGAAGTTTGTTGCGAGCTTTTATGAAAAATGTCTGGATAAAGCGTCCGCCGAGGATCTGACTGCTTACCTGGAATCAGACACATCCAGTACATCTACCAACTATACAGACATTAATATCAATTCTACATTTGCCCAGATCAGCTGGGGCAATCTGAACCCTCAGATTTACAGAAAGGGAATTCCTGTAGTGAAGGATATTAATGAAACCACAGCCAGTCTTTCTGTTGAATATCAGATTGCGGCACTGGATGAAGATGGAAACCAGGAAATCTATGATGTGACAGAATTTTACCGGATGCGTTATACTGAAACCAGAATCATGCTTCTGGATTTTAAACGAAGCGCATCACAGGTGTTTGAGGAAAGCTCCATCAGCATTTCCGACAAGGGGCTTTTGCTTGGTGTCAGAGACAAAAATGTAGAATACATGATGAATGAAAAAGCAGGAGTGCTTGCGTTTGTTCAGGAAGGAGATTTATGGTCTTATTCTCCTGATGATGGAAAATTTTCCAGAATTTTCAGTTTCCGCAAAGAAACGGATGGAGATTTCAGGGATTCCAGATACCAGCATAATATAAAGATCATCCGTGTGGAAGATAACGGAGATGTGGACTTTGTTCTTTATGGATATATGAACAGAGGCGTTCGGGAAGGATACTGTGGCGTTTGTGTATATCATTACAGCAATGATCAGAATGTGGTGGAAGAAAAAGTATTTATTCCGTCTACAGAATCCTACGAATTCCTGAAAGAAGATCTTGGAACATTATCCTATGTCAGTACAGAAAATGCTCTTTACCTTTTATTTGCAAATAAGCTTTATAAGATAAACATTTCAGATGGTACCAGTGAGGTTCTTGAGGAAGGAATTAAAAAAGATGACTTTGCTGTTTCGGATACAGGTGCACATGCTGCATGGATCATTCAGGAAGGTGAAAGCGCCGGAAATATAAAAGAAATAGATTTTGAAACATTAGAAACCAGGAGTCTTGCACCATCTTCAGGACAGTCTTTAGTGCTGAATGGATTTATGAATGAAGATCTTGTTTATGGAATCGTAGTTGATGGAGATGTGATCGCAGACGATAATGGTCATGAGACTACGGGGATTCATACGGTCCGTATTGAAGGATTTGATGGAACTTTGAAAAAAGAATATCATCAGGATGGATTGTATGTAACTGATATTACCATGGGAAACACTATGATGGAATTTCAGTTGTCCAAGAAGACAAAAAAAGGATACAAAGCAGTAAGCAAGGATAATATTCTGAATAATTCCAAAGCCTCGACCAATACTGTATCCGTGGAACTTGTGACAAATTCCAGAACCGGAACTCAGATACGACTGGCTCTCACTGAAACGCCTGAAATTCAGGAACCGTTAGTCGTTTATGCAAAAATGAAAAATATAGGTGATGACCGTATTATTCTGGATACGCAGATTCCTGAGGAAGATATTTACTATGTTTATGCAAAAGGAGGATTGGACAGTACATTCACAGATCCTGCACTTGCGCTTCAAAGAGCAGATGATCAGACTGGTGTTGTGCTGAATCGTGCTCAGCAGTATGTATGGGAGCGTGGAAATAAGAAGACAAAGCTGACTCTTAATCTGGAGGATGTGCCGGAAGCAATGAAGAGTGCATCCCTGGATGTTACAGCACTGCAGGAGGCTCTTGGGGATGAGGGTACTATCATTGATTTGTCTGGTTGTACATTAGACAGTGTCTTATATGAGGTCAGCGCCCAGCGTCCGGTAATTGCCAAGACCGGGGATAATACCAGTGTTGTGATCATTGGATATGATGAATATAACACATATCTGTACGATCCGCAGAAAGGGGAAACTTATCCTTACGGTATGAATGACAGTACGGAGCTGTTTGAAAAGGCCGGCAATATTTTTATAAGTTATGTTGAGAAACTGAAGCTTTAAAGTGGCTGTTGGGAAAGCCGGTACAGTCCGATATTGAACATGTATGCAAAAAATGCTGGATGTGAAAGATGCAGCAAAGTGGTGGTTAACAGTCTGTCTGTGGTGGAGGACAGACTGTTAAAAATAAAGCAACAGGAAAGGACAGAAAAATGCTAAGCGAAAGTATTAAAAAACTGGTACAGTATGGAATTGAGACAGGGCTGACTCCTGCCTGTGAGAAAAACTATACAACAAATCTTCTTCTTGATGTTTTTAAAGAAGATGAATACACAGAACCGGCAGAGGAATATTCTGATATTAATCTGGAAGAAGTTCTGAAAGAACTGTTAGACGAAGCTGTAGAACGTGGTCTGATTCAGGACAGTGTGGTTTACAGAGATCTGTTTGATACAAGATTAATGAACTGTCTTATGCCCCGCCCGGCTCAGGTACAGAAGTCTTTCTGGGAAAAATATGAGAAATCTCCGGAAGAAGCAACAGATTATTTCTATAAATTAAGCCAGGACAGTGATTATATTCGTCGTTATCGTGTAAAGAAAGACCAGAAATGGACTGTGGATTCTCCTTATGGAGCAATTGATATTACAATCAACCTTTCTAAGCCAGAGAAAGATCCGAAAGCTATTGCTGCAGCAAAGCTTATAAAATCAAGCAGCTATCCCAAATGTCTGCTTTGTCCGGAAAATGAGGGATATGCAGGCCGCGCAAATCATCCTGCAAGAGAGAATCACAGAATCATTCCAATCACAATCAATGACAGTCCGTGGGGAATGCAGTACTCTCCTTATGTTTATTATAATGAGCATTGTATTGTATTTAATTTCCAGCACACACCTATGAAAATCGAGAGAAACACATTTATCAAGCTGTTTGATTTCGTGAAGCTGTTTCCACATTATTTTCTGGGGTCAAATGCAGACTTACCGATTGTGGGAGGTTCTATTCTCAGTCACGATCATTTCCAGGGCGGCCATTATACGTTTGCTATGGCAAAGGCTGAAATTGAGAAATATGTAACTATTCCGGGCTATGAGGATGTGGAGGCTGGTATTGTAAAATGGCCGCTGTCTGTACTTCGTATCCGTCATAAAGATGAGAAGCGCCTGATTGATCTGGCAACTCATGTGCTGGAGGTTTGGAGAGGCTATACAGATGAGGCTGCATTCATTTTTGCAGAAACGGATGGTGAACCTCATAATACGATCACTCCGATCGCACGTAAAAAAGGTGATATGTATGAGTTGGATCTGACTCTGCGAAACAATATTACCACAGAAGAAAATCCTCTTGGCGTATATCATCCGCATGCACAGTACCATCATATTAAGAAGGAGAATATCGGTCTGATCGAGGTTATGGGCTTGGCAGTTCTCCCTGCGCGACTAAAAGAAGAACTGGAGCTTTTGGAAGAATATATTCTGGATGGCAAGGATGTTGCTTCTAATGAGAAGATTGAAAAACATGCGCAGTGGGTAAAAGAATTCCTTCCGAAGTACGATCATCTTGATAAAGACAATATTGAAGAGGTTCTTCATAAAGAAGTTGGAAATGTGTTTGTTCACGTGCTGGAAGATGCTGGTGTTTACAAATGTACAGGAGAGGGCAGAGCTGCATTTATGCGTTTTATTGAAAATTTGTAACCAAATCATAAAGACAATCTTTTGGGGTTGAAAGAATGTGTCCGTTTGATTATACTGAAGACAGCACAGAAGATGAAATAAGAACTATTTATTTTCTGTGCAGATGATGAAAGCAGGAGAGACATTAAAAAGCAGAGGAGTGCCTATGAAAAATAAAACAAAAAGAAAAAATAGGATTTTCCGGGTTCTGTTGGCCACAATGTTGATTTTGTTCGGAGTTTCATTTAGAAATGATGGAAAAATTGGGATTAGTGGTGTTCAGTCTGTACAGGCGGCCACTAAGAACGTAGTTGTCAGATTCTGGAATCAAAGTGGAAAAACATCTTATTCCAAGCTGCGTATAAAGGTAAGTGCCGGGAAAAAAATTAAGCTTCCGGCAGTTCCTGCAATTACCGGATACAAAAATCTTGGCTGGTCCACTCAGAAAAACGATACCAAAGCGGTATATGCCGCGGGAAAAAAAATACGTCTGAAAAAGAATATAAATCTGTACGCGGTGCGTAAAAAAGTTGGTATATATAAAGTTTATTTCTATGATAATACCGGAAGCACCAGTACAGTATTTAAGAAACTAAACAAAGCTGTTACAAAAAACGGATATCTTACCTTGCCAGAGCTTCCACAAAAAAGCGGCTATAAGGCAGTTGGATGGAGTACTAAAAAGAATGCTTCCCAAGCGGCGTATACAGAGGGACAGAAGATTCGAATCAAAAAAAATATAAAATTATATGCTGTTTACGAGTCTGATACAACATTTACGGTGGCTTTGTGCAAGAATGATGGAACCGTTTACAAGACAGAGAATGTAGCATCTGGAAGTTCTTATACATTGCCGTCTGTAAGAAATGCATCCGGATACACCTTTATGGGATGGGATATCCAGTTAGGAAAAAGCACAGCACCGCGTTATGAAGCTGGTGATACTATTACAGTAAACAGCAACATAAAGCTGTATGCAGTTGTGTTTAACCGTTCCGCTGAGGAAGACCTGACTCTTTCAGAGCTTCTGCAATCCGCAAGCAGCTGGAAGATTGGAAATGGCAGCAGCCGGGGGTACAATCACATTATTTTTGTAGGAGACTCCCGTACCAATCGTATGCAGAGAACGCTGCAAAATTTAAATTCAGGGTATTATGAGTCGAATCTGCTGCGTGATATTGATTTTGTATACGAAGAGGGAAAGGGCCTTGAATGGCTGAAGTCTCAGGGAATGAATACGGTTCTTTCTATTGCAGAAGAGAATTATTCCGTTCTGAAACCGACTGCGGTTATTTTTAATCTGGGAGTAAACGATCCTGGAAATATGTATGATTATATTTCTTATTATCAGGAGATTGCTGAGAGCTTACAGAAAAAGAACTGCAAGCTGTTCTTTATGTCGGTGAATCCGGTAAACAGTAAGACAATCGAATATCTTGGTAAGAATGCAATCCGAAAAGAAGAAGTAATCCGCAAATTCAATTCTGTTGTGGGTAGTGCTCTTGGCAGCACTTTCGAATATATTGATACGTATTCTTATCTGATGGAGAATGGATATGGTACCAATATTAGTGGAACTGGAGTTGACCTGCCAGACGATGATGGACTTCATTACACCACCAAGACTTACAAACGAATTTTTAAGTATTGTCTGGATTATCTTATATTGCATTAAACGTTCAGAGAAATACTGAGAATGAGGCAACTTTGCAATAGGAAAATACTTACAGAAGAGAAGATCTTTGTCCAAAAGTGTCGAAGCTTAACAGACAGGATCTTCTTTTATTCCCTGGAAAAATATCCTTGCGCGAATAAGAGGAATAGTCTATACTATAGAGAAATGAGTGTTTGGAAAAATGAGGAGAAAGAGGAACTAATTATGAAACTTACAACAGTAAAAGAGATTTACAGAGAACGGGATAAATACCTGGATCAGGAGATCACCGTAGGCGGCTGGGTACGAAGCGTTCGTGATTCCAAGACCTTTGGATTTGTTGTTCTCCATGATGGAACATATTTTGAGACCCTTCAGATCGTTTACCATGATACAATGGACAATTTTGCTGAGATTTCCAAACTGAATGTAGGCGCAGCGATTATTGTAAAGGGAACTCTGGTAGCGACTCCACAGGCGAAACAGCCATTTGAGATCCAGGCTGCAGAAATTTCTGTAGAGGGAACATCCGCACCAGATTATCCGCTTCAGAAGAAACGCCACAGTCTTGAGTATTTAAGAACGATCACACATCTTCGTTCCAGAACAAATACCTTCCAGGCTGTTTTCCGTGTACGTTCCCTCTGTGCATATGCAATACACAAATTCTTTCAGGAGAGAGGTTTTGTTTATGTACACACTCCGCTGATCACAGGAAGTGACTGCGAGGGTGCAGGTGAGATGTTCCAGGTTACAACCATGGATCTGAATAATATTCCTACAGATGATAAGGGAAATATTGATTACTCTCAGGATTTCTTTGGGAAAGAGACAAACCTGACTGTAAGCGGTCAGTTGAACTGTGAGACATTTGCACAGGCATTCCGTAATGTATATACATTTGGACCAACTTTCCGTGCCGAGAACTCCAACACCACACGTCATGCAGCTGAGTTCTGGATGATCGAGCCTGAGTGTGCATTTGCTGATCTTGAAGACAACATGAATCTTGCAGAAGCGATGCTGAAATATGTGATTGGATATGTTCTTGAGAATGCTCCGGAGGAAATGAACTTCTTCAATTCTTTTGTGGACAAAGGACTTCTTGACAGATTGAACCATGTGGCAAGCTCTGAGTTCGGTCGTGTTACTTATACAGAAGCAATTGAGCTTCTCGAGAAGAATAATGACAAGTTTGATTATAAAGTATCCTGGGGATGTGATCTGCAGACAGAACATGAGCGTTATTTGACAGAACAGATTTTTAAGAAACCTATTTTTGTTACAGACTATCCAAAGGAAATTAAAGCATTCTATATGAAAGCAAACGAGGATGGCAAGACTGTTGCAGCTATGGACTGCCTGGTTCCTGGAATTGGTGAGATTATCGGTGGAAGCCAGAGAGAGGATGACTATGGTAAGTTGAAAGCTCGTATGGAAGAGCTTGGGCTGAAGGAAGAAGACTATGACTTCTATCTTGATTTGCGTAAATATGGTTCTACACGTCATTCAGGATTTGGTCTTGGATTTGAGCGCTGTGTAATGTATCTCACAGGAATGGGCAATATCCGTGACGTAATTCCATTCCCGAGAACAGTTAACAACTGCGATTTATAAAACGAGGTAAAAGAATGAGATTTATTCATCTTGCAGATGTACATCTTGGTGCAGTGCCCGACAGAGGCTGCCCATGGAGTGACAAGCGGGAGAATGAAATCTGGGAAACATTCCGCCGGGTTATTGCGGGTATCCGCGAAAATCCGGTGGATTTGTTATTTATAGCCGGAGATTTGTTCCATCGTCAGCCACTTCCATATGAATTGAAAGAAGTAAACGATTTATTTTCCAGAATACCGGAAACAAGGGTATATTTAATGGCAGGAGAAAGGGATTATCTAAAAGAAAATTCTTTTTACAGAACTTTCACCTGGGCACCGAATGTGACTTTTTTTCCGGAAGAGAAGGTAACCTGTGTGAAAGATACGCAATTCGGGGTATATGTTTATGGAATGAGCTATGAACATTCACAGATCAGACAGCCCTTGTATGATGGCGTACGCCCTGTGAAAAATGATGGAGTGCATATTCTTATAGCTCATGGCGGTGATGAAAGCCATTGCCCATTAAATACAGCTGCGCTTGCAGGAGCAGGTTTTGATTATATTGCATTGGGTCATTTCCATACTCCCCAGAACGTAATAAGAGATGTGGCTGCTTACAGCGGAGCTCTTGAGCCAATTGAAAGCAATGATCTGGGAGCACATGGCTACATTGAGGGAAGGATTGAAAATGGAAAAGTGAAAACCAGATTTGTGCCGTTTTCTATTCGAACCTATAGTCAGCTTCTTCTCAATGTAAATGAAGAAAGCACCCAGCTATCTATTGAAGAAGCTTTGAAGGATGAGATATTTAAAAAAGGCGGACTGAATATATATCGTGTAATTCTTCAAGGGAAAAGAAAACCAGAGCTTTTTCTGATTCCGGAAAAACTGAAATCCTTTGGAAATATTACAGAAGTACTGGATGAGACCAGACCTGCTTATGATCTGGAAGAACTGCAAAAAAAATATGCCGGAACTTTGATAGGGGATTATATCTGCTTTTTTATGGAAAAAAACAGAAATACAGTGGAAGATAAGGCCCTGTACTATGGTTTGCAGGCACTGTTGGAGACAAGACATTCCAGCTGACACAAAGCAGATAGTAACAGAAAATATGTATTGCAGTGTAAAATTGAGATGTATGTGCGAGGGAATAAGGTTATATGATTTTTAAACGCATATTAATAAATAATTTTGGTGGGCTTCGGGAAAAAGACATAGAACTGACCTCTGGAGTAAATGTGCTCTATGGACTAAAAGAAACAGAAATGAACATTGTGTTTATCTTTGTGAAGAGCATGTTCTTTGGAGTGCCTGAGGAAATGCAGGAAAAGAATGGAATTTATGAAAAAGCAGGAACTGAAGCTTCCAGGGAAAAATATGGTGGAACTATATGGTTTCAGCACAATGGAAAAGATTACCGCCTGACGCGGGAAACAGGGGCAGGAATCCATAATTGTGAGCTGTTCTGTGAAGATACCAGAGAAATTTTAAATGGGGAAAATGGAGCCCTCGAGAGGATCCTTGGGGGATTTAGTGAGAACCTGTTCGACAATACTGTTATGGTAGAATCACTTAGCGGTAGTTCTTCCAGGGAAATGGCAAAGGAACTACAGAATAAACTGGCTGTTCTCAGCAAAAGCGGAGATGGTCTGGTGGATCTTGGAAGAACGGAGCAGATGCTGAAGATGTGGCGCAAGGGATATCTCACCCAGAAAGAACGTGGCAGGAAAGCAGTTCAGAGAGAACAGGAAAAACTGAGCGAGAAACTGGAAAGTCTGCAGAATGACCTGGATGGACTTCGGGACCAGAAGGGGCAGGTGGTTCAGGCGCAGGCAAAAATCTATTCGGCAGCAGGGAAAGAAGAAGCCACTGTGATTGAAGAACAGCTGCAGACTATAGAGAAAAAGAATCTGGGAATGGTGATAGCAGGTATTCTGGCCGTTATTGTGGGAATTATTGGTATTGTTGGAAGATTTCAGTTAACTGATGAGATGTCTAAAATAGGAATGGATGTATGCATCATTGCTGCTGTTGTGGCAATGGTTTATACACTTACTGCACGAAGAAAGCTGCATATGGAGTTTGTAAAGCTAAAGAAGAAAAAAGTGTATTTGCAGTCACAGCAGGAAAAGCTGAAATCCAGTAAAGAAGATATTGATGGAATTTACGGTGAGAAACTGACTGCTTTTACGAATTTGCAGAGCGAATATCAGGAATTTGAGCTGGAAATGTCACTTCCTACTTCTGAAGATCTGGAAACACAGTCCTTGAACCTGGCTATGGATACCATTAAAGAGCTGTCACGCAGTATTTATCTTGAGAAAGGCAGAAAGATTCGGATACGAGCATCCCAAATTTTCAGGGAACTTACAGATGGAAAATATATAGAGTTCTATGGAGATGAGGGACAGAGTTTGGAACTGTGTCTGGAAGAGGGAACTGTTTTGGCAGAAAATCTGGAAAAGGAAAACCTTGAAATGCTGTATTTTTCTATTCAGATGGCTGCTGCTGAGTTGTTCACGAATGAAACTGTTTTTCCAGTTATTTTGGATGATATTTTCCATGGGAAGAATCAGGATAAGCTTATGGCAGTTTTCAGGTGGCTGAAAAAACAGCCCAGACAGGTGCTGCTTTTTACCAATAATAAGGATATGGCTGACATTTTTTAGAAAACTGTTACAGTGAATGTTAAGTGCTCACGAAGCATGTAACTGTGAAAGTATTGAACAGTTACAAATAAATGATAACAAAACAAGAGGCTGACACCTGGAAGGGTCAGCCTCAAATTATTTTATTTATTTCTCATACTGTGCCATATATTTGTTTACACAGCGTTTAATCCTGTCAACTGGATTCAGCAGATGGCTTACAGACATATCATGATTCAGTGTATCAATGATCAGTGCAATGTATTTGCTCATATCACAGGAAATGTAATATGGTTTTGCAAGAAGTTCCTCAGACTGATATACCATATTGGTAGTGAGAAGCTTGTCAAACACGCCAGCAGCATGTGCTTCATCGAATTTCTTAAGGTTGTCTGTAAACAGACCGAAAGTGGAGCAAAGGTAAATTCTGCCGGCACCCCTGTCCTTAAGAAGAGAAGCAATCTTCAGGATAGTGTCACCAGAAGAGATCATGTCATCAATCAGGATCATATCCTTGCCTGCTACATTTGGACCAAGGAACTCATAGGCTGCAATCGGATGTCTTCCTCCTACATTCTTGGAGTAGTCAAGGCGTTTGTAATACATGCCCATATCAACACCCAGGATGTTTGCAAGATAGATCGCACGGCTCATGCTGCCCTCATCCGGGCTGATGATCATAAAATGCTCATTGTCAATGTGAAGTCCCTGCTCATGGTTAAGAAGAGCCTTGATAAATTGATAAGAAGGCTGAACAGTCTCAAATCCATGAAGTGGGGTGGCATTCTGAATCTGTGGGTCATGTGCGTCGAAAGTGATAATATTTTCAACTCCCATATTTATCAGTTCATGAAGGGAAGTAGCACAGTCAAGAGACTCTCTTCCAATACGCTTGCTCTGACGACCCTCATAAAGGTATGGCATGATTACATTCACGCGGCGGGCCTTTCCTCCAATAGCTGCAATTACACGCTTCAGATCCTGATAATGATCATCCGGAGACATTAGGTTGGTGTATTTGCCAATTGGATATGAGATGTTGTAGTTACATACATCTACAAGAATATAAACATCATCTCCTCGTACGGACTCGGTGATCACACATTTACCTTCTCCGGAACCGAAACGAGGGTTCTGAACTTTGATTGTATAGGAATCTCTTTTGTATCCTTCAAAGGCGAAAGAATCTGATTCTGAATGCTCACGCTCCTTACGCCACTTAACGAGCCATTCGTCGACTTTCTGTCCAAGGCTCCTGCAGCTTTCCAAAGGAACTAATCCCAGTCTTCCAACGGGAAGTGTAGTCAATTCTTCTTGTGCCATTCTTTACTTTCCTCCTAAAAAAATTTTCTGAATGCGGATATCTTTTCCCACAAGCTTGGTCATCTGATAGTTGCTGGCGATGCGGGAAAAGGTTCTCTCAGAATAAGTTGCTGAGAAATCTTCCAGCTTCAGGTTTGTGGAAATAATCGTAGATTTCTTGCGCATGATCCGCTCATTGATGCACAGGAAAAGCTGTGAAGATACAAAGCTGTTGGTAAGCTCTGTACCCAGGTCATCAATAATCAGCAGGTCACAGTCAAAAATCGGTTCATCATCGGGAGCGTCGCTGCCTCTGGAAAAAGCAGAGCCTGCAAGAAAATCAAAAAGCTCGAATGAAGAAAAATAAAGTACACAGTGTGCACTGTCCAGAAGATCGTGAGCGATGCAGTGGGAAAGAAAGGTCTTGCCCACACCTGTGTCGCCGTAGAAAAACAGGTTCTGGAAAGAATTATCAAAGTCAGCGACAAATTCCTTCGCCATCTTATACGCGCGACGTGCAGTCTCACGTTCGGTGAGTCCCGTTGAATCATTTGTTATTGTATCAGAATAAAAGTCAAAAGAAAAGTGGTCAAAGTTCTCTTTTTCAAGAATTTCTTTTAAATTTGACTGTGTATACAGAAGTTCGATCTCTGCCTTCTTGAAACAGGAGCATTTCTGGCTGCCGATATAGCCAGTATCCTGGCAAAGAGGGCAGGTGTAGCTCATCTCCAAATAATCAGCAGGATAGCCGGAAGAAAGCAGTAATGCAGTGCGTTCCTGGGAAAGCAGGGCAATATCAGTGCGAAGATCTTCAATGCCGACTTCCTGGCGGCTGATCAGGGCCCGGGCCTTTCTGGCACTTAAAGTAGCTACTTCCTCATCAATTTCACGTAGACGGGGAATTTTCTCATAGGCTTCAGCAAGATGCTCTTCCTGTATGCGGCGATTCCGGGCCTGGCGACGGTTGTATTCCCGCATTATAGTATCGTATTGGTAATTCTGTAAGGGCATGTAAATTCTCCTTCCAGGTTGTAAGACGTTCGTATGTGTTTTAAAGAAAAATCTGTTTCCAGGATTTAATTTGGTTTATTAAGCAGTTTCTTCTCATATTCAGCAAAATCGTAGTCACGCTGATGGAAATTGTTAAAGCGGTTTGGAGTTGCAGATTTTGGCTTGTCTGCTTTCGACACTGCTTTTTCCAGTTTGCGCTTCTGGTGCTGGGCATCCTGAAGACGGACATCCCCTAAAGTTCGGATGTTTTTATCCTTCCAGCGCTGCAGAATTTTGTCTGCATATGGAAAACTTGGCTGTCCAGTCTGCAGAATTGTCCGTGAGCAGGCTTCCTGAATCAATTCCATGGCAAAACCATAGTCCCTGGTCCAGGTATTGATCAGCGAAATTTCCGCGTCTGAAGGATTGCGGTTGGCAATTCCCATCGCTTTCAGAACAGAAAAATATTCTTTGCTGTAGCGGGAGGTGGAATCCTTTGCCATTTCAACTGTGGTAATTCCTTCCTCCTTCCATGCCATGGCAACCGTCTCGATATAACGGATGCTGCGGTGGTCACGTCCTACACAGTATTCGATCAGATAATCGATCAAATCTACAGACATGTGCAGCTCGTCGTAGAAAAACAGGATTTTGCGTGTCTCTGTGGGGGTGAGCGTTTTGCCGAGGTATTGCTCGGCAATGTAAAGAAGCTGGATAATATCTTCATTCTGTTTCAGCTCCTTCACCCGATCCGGGGTAAGCGCTTTCGTTTCGGAAAGTGGTTTGGAGGAAGGTGTGACAGGCAGATCTGCGCTGCGGTAGGAAATCTGGTCAGTCTGCAATGGGTTATCAGTAGGAGCATTGGGAATGACGGCTGGGGATTCAGGGGCAGATATGTGATAAGTATCAGGCACATCGCTGAGCGAACCGGCGTTACAGATACCTGCAGGAGCCACCGTAGCCAGCATATTTGCTTCATTCCACGGTGCCTGTAAGGTAATTCCTGTCAATTCAGCTTCTTCGTATAAGAGGGTAACCAGCTTCTCAGACTCCCAGTATTTCAGCGCACGGAGGATATCTCCTTCTGTACAGAACAGGGAGTCTGCCATCTGGGAAAGCCCGAAAGCTTCCTCCGGGCGGCCAAGCATACGGAGCAGATAAATATAGACCTTTACAAATTCTCCATTTGCCTTTGGCATAAAACGGTCGATAAAAATATTGGATAAAATGGTGGCATCATTAAGCCCTGTACTATGTAACCTGATCATAGGAACACTCCTTATCTGGGAATATGAATCATCACTGTTCATTGTGTTTGCATTATAGCACACCCCTTTTTAAATGAGAATAGGAGATTTTTTGCCTGGATTTTTACAAAATGTGTGTGGACTACTATGTGGATAATGTGGATAATGTGGAAACCAAGTTGCACATAATGTTTATGGGAAACCCGAAAAATGCGGAAAATTAAAGAAAAACTGTGATTTTTGTCGAGTTATGTCGTAGTATTATGTTAAGCACTTTATACACATAAGAATCCACATGCAGGCCAGTGCAAAAATGTGCATAAGCCTGTGGATAATGTGGATAATTATTAAATTGCTTGAATTTCCAAGCTTTTTTCAATGTGGATAATTATTTTTGGCAAAAACAGTCTGTGACCGTGGATATGAGAAGGTATGCACGTTTTGCCAGGAAAAACAGATCAGAGACAATAAAAATGGTAAAACAAAAACAGCGGATGCCAGGTCTTAAAAGGACATGACAACCGCTGAAATTGCAATCAATTATTTTCCAAGTAACTGTTCTCCGATTTTAACAACATCTCCGGCACCCATTGTGATCAACAGATCTCCGGCTTCACAATTATTCAGCAGGAAATTCTCAATCTCATCAAAGGTTGGGAAATATTCGCATGGAGTACCAAGCTCCTGGATCCGTGCCTGCAGATCCTTGGAAGAGATTCCAAGATTATCTGTTTCTCTTGCTGCATAAATGTCTGCCAGAACCACATGATCGGCAAGCTTAAGAGCCTGTGCAAATTCCGGAAGAAGAGCCTTGGTACGTGTGTAAGTATGAGGCTGGAATACGCACCACAGCTTCTTGTGTGGATAATTGTGTGCAGCGTTTAAAGTAGCCTGGATTTCTGTTGGATGATGCGCATAATCATCAACAATGGTAACGCCTGCTACTTCGCCTTTATACTGGAAACGGCGATCTGTTCCTGTGAAACTGCCAAGTCCTTTGACAATGACATCATCCGGAATCTGAAGAAGCCGAGCCAGAGCAATTGCTGCCAGGGCATTGGAAACATTGTGGCTGCCAGGAACTTTCAGATAGAAACTGCCGGCCTTTCTGCCATCCTTCAGAACGGTAAAGGATGCATGTCCATATTTGTCATAAGTGATATCTGTGGCCTGATACTGAGCTTCATGCTCCAGACCATATGTAATAATTTTGCATGAAAGGTCTTTGATAATATCCTGATAATGCGGCGTATCCGCATTGATGATCAGGGCTCCGTCTGCGGGAAGCAGCTTGGCAAATTTGCGGAAGGAATGACGGATGTCGTCAATATCCTTAAAAAAGTCCAGATGGTCAGCATCAATGTTCAGGATCACACTGATCTTCGGGAAAAAGCTTAAAAAGCTGTTGGTATACTCACAGGCTTCTGTGACAAATGTTTCGGACTGACCTACTCGGATATTTCCCCCGATAGAAGGAAGAATGCCGCCAACACTGATGGTCGGATCCGCATCTGCTTCCAGAAGAATCTGGGAGATCATGGAAGTAGTGGTGGTCTTGCCATGGGTTCCGGAAACTGCGATTGGGGTATCGTAGTTGCGCATGATCTGACCAAGAAGCTGGGCTCTGGTCAGCATTGGAATGCCTTTTTCCACTGCACTGGCATATTCCGGGTTATCCGGATGAATGGCTGCAGTGTAAACTACAAGTTCTACATCGTCTGTAATATTGGAAGCGCGTTGTCCGTAAAAGATGCGTGCACCTTTCCTGGTAAGGGAATCCGTAAGCGGGCTTTCTTTGGAATCAGAGCCGGAAACCTTGAAGTCCTCGCCGAGAAGGATCTCAGCAAGTCCGCTCATGCTGATTCCGCCAATACCGATAAAATGGATATGAAGCGGTTTATGGAAGTCTATCTGATACATGTTAATCTCCTTATACTAATCATTTTTACAGCGATTCAATATTATTGAAGGGAAAGCCTTCTGAATCGTTATGAATTTTTACAATTACTTTCATTTATTATACCCCGAACTGTGAAAATTGCAAAGTATTTCTTTGGATAGTCGGTAACCAATATAAGATTCGTTACTGTCTACTTCATTCACAGTAACGCGCTTCGCGATGCACAGAAATCATGCAAAGCATGATTTCGCGCCGCAATTCTCGGGTTTTTTGTGAACTTTGTTCACAAAAAACACCTCGTTGAACATTACCAGTGAACAGTAACTAAGATTCCCATTATGGTTCACTCTATGACCGGTAATACGCTTTGCGCTGCATATCATGCCGAATACCTTTTTCAGACAGTCCCCAAAGGACAGTGACACTACTGTGCAAAATGAATAAAAAATAGTGGTCGAAGTTTTATTTGTGTCGAAAAAACATGTACAATAACGATAAAAAAAATAAAATATCAACAAATAATTTGTAAAATATGTTTATTAAACATAGGAAGTATGGTATAATGATAAATCATAACTACAACAAGAGGTGATAGCATGATTAAAAAAGAAATGATTGCCATGCTCTTAGCCGGCGGCCAAGGCAGCAGACTTGGGGTACTGACAGAAAAAGTGGCCAAACCAGCAGTAGCTTTTGGAGGTAAGTACCGTATCATTGATTTTCCGTTAAGTAACTGTATTAATTCAGGAATTGATACAGTTGGAGTCCTGACACAGTATCAGCCTCTAAGACTGAATACCCATATCGGTATCGGTGTTCCGTGGGACCTGGACAGAACTGAAGGCGGTGTAACCGTACTTCCACCTTATGAGAAGAGCACAAACAGCGAGTGGTACACAGGAACAGCCAATGCCATTTTCCAGAATATGGCGTATATGGAGCAGTACAATCCCGATTATGTGCTTATCCTTTCAGGAGATCATATATATAAGATGGATTATGAGGTTATGCTTGACTTCCACAAGGCAAATAAGGCGGATGTGACCATTGCCTGTATGCCTGTACCTATTGAGGAAGCCAGCCGTTTTGGTATCATGGTAACGGATGAGACTTTCCGAGTAACTGAATTTGAGGAGAAACCAGAGCATCCAAGCAGCAATCTGGCGTCTATGGGAATTTATATTTTCAGCTGGCCGGTTCTGAAGGAAGCGCTTTACGCACTGAAGGATCAGCAGAGCTGTGACTTTGGTAAACATATTCTTCCATATTGCAAGGATAAAGGACAGCGCCTTTTTGCCTATGAATACAATGGCTACTGGAAAGATGTTGGAACTCTTGGTTCCTACTGGGAAGCAAATATGGAACTGATTGATATTATTCCTGAGTTTAATCTTTATGAGGAATTCTGGAAGATTTACACCAAGGGCGATATCATCCAGCCACAGTATATTTCAGAGGAGGCCGTTCTGGACAGATGTCTCATCGGTGAAGGCTCTGAAATCTATGGCGAAGTACATAATTCTGTAATCGGACCGAATGTTGTGATCGGAAAAGGCAGTGTGATCCGGGATTCTATTATCATGCGGAATACAATCATCGGTGAGAATGTAGACATGGAAAAGGCAATTGTGGCAGAGGACGTAACCATAGGAAATGACGTGGTTCTTGGCTGCGGCGAGGAAGCACCTAATATAAAGAAACCTGCGGTATATGCATTTGGCATTGCGACCATAGGAGAAGGCTCCGTGATTCCGGATAATGTTAAGATTGGAAAGAACACGGCGATTTCCGGTGTGACCACTCCGGCAGATTATCCGGATGGCATTCTGGAAAGCGGACAGGTAATTGCAACAAAGGACGGTGACAAAGCATGAGAGCAATCGGAATTATTTTAGCCGGCGGTAACAATAACCGCATGAGAGAATTATCAGACAAAAGGGCAATTGCAGCAATGCCTATTGCCGGAAGCTACAGAAGCATAGATTTTGCCCTGAGTAATATGGCGAACTCCCGCATTCAGAAAGTAGCTGTACTGACTCAGTACAATGCACGTTCCCTGAATGAGCATTTAAGCTCCTCCAAATGGTGGGATTTCGGAAGAAAGCAGGGCGGTCTTTTCGTATTTACTCCTACTATCACCAAAGAAAACGGTTTCTGGTATCAGGGAACTGCAGATGCTATTTATCAGAATCTCAATTTCCTGAAGAACAGTCATGAGCCATATGTTGTCATCGCATCTGGTGACTGCGTGTACAAGATGGACTATAACAAGGTTCTGGAATATCACATTGCGAAACGCGCTGACATTACCGTTGTATGCACTACATGTCCGGATCCTTCCGAGGTTGAGCGTTTCGGTGTCCTTCGTATGAATGAGGATTGCAGGATTGAAGAATTTGAGGAGAAACCAATGGTTTCCCCATATAATACTATTTCTACAGGCATTTATGTGATCCGAAGAAGACAGCTGATCGAACTGATTGAGAAGGCTGCACAGGAAGGTCGAAATGACTTCGTAAAAGATATTCTGATCCGTTATAAGAATCTGAAGAGAATCTATGGATATAAGATCGACAGCTACTGGAGCAATATCTCCACTGTTGAATCTTACTATAAGACCAACATGGATTTCCTGAAACCGGAGATCCGTAACTACTTCTTCAAACAGGAGCCGGCAGTTAAGACCAAGATTGATGATCTTCCACCGGCTAAATACAATCCTGGTGCAGATGTTAAGAATTCTCTGATTTCCAGTGGATGTATTGTAAACGGAGTGGTTGAGAACTCTGTCCTGTTTAAAGATGTTTATGTTGGAAATAATTGCGTAATTAAAAATTCCGTAATTTTGAATGATGTATATCTGGGGGATAATACACATATCGAGAATTGTATCGTTGAAAGCCGAGGAACCATCCGGGCAAATTCTTACTACAGCGGGGATGGAGAAGTAGAGATCGTTGTGGAGAAAAATGATAGATATAGCTTGTAATATAATAAGACTTAAAGCGCAGTAAATGCGATTAAGAGGAAAGGGGCAGCAAAAATGAACATTACAGACGTACGGGTGAGAAAGGTTGCAAAGGAGGGGAAGATGAAAGCCGTAGTCTCCATTACCATTGATGAAGAATTTGTAGTACATGACATCAAGGTGATCGAAGGAGAGAAAGGTCTTTTCATCGCAATGCCAAGCCGCAAAGCAACCGATGGAGAATATCGGGATATCGCACATCCTATCAATTCTTCCACTCGTGATAAGATCCAGACGATCATTCTCGAGAAATACCAGGAAGCTGTAGCAGAGGAAGAAGCTGCGGTATAAGAAGTAAAGAGGTTTTTACAACCCCGCATTTTATGGAGAGTTTCATGAAATGCGGGGTGTTTTTTTGCAAAAACATTCCTGTGATTTGCCCAAACTATTTCACGGTATACTGTGCCTGAATTTGTTCTATAACCATGTATTTATTATCTTTCTAGATTCTGGAAAATCGTGAAATATTACGTAAATGTTACAAAAAATTAAATAAAAGTGTTGAAAAAATTACGGAATATGTTATACTTGACCTACGAAAAAAATAACGAGGTGTTTACATAGATGAGATTTAAAAAGATTTTTGCAATGCTGTTAACTGGAATCATGACTGTTTCTATGCCTGGGGCAGTATTTGCTGCTTCTACGGAGGAACAGATCGCTGATGTACAGGCACAGAAAGAAGCTGCGCAGGCAGAACTGGCACAGCAGCAGTCCGACATGGCATCTCTGGAGAGCAAGAAGCAGGAGCTTGAAAGCTATCTGGAAGAGCTGAATGCTCAGTATACAGACCTTACCAACAGTGTATCTGAGCTTGGAATTCAGGCAGCGGAGAAAGAAGAAGAGCTGAAAACCCTGAATACCCAGCTTGAGGAAGCCAAGGCCACAGCGGACAAGCAGTATCAGGATATGAAGAAGCGTATTGTATACATGTATGAGAATGGAAGTGCTTCCATGCTGGAGCTGCTTTTGTCCTCAGAAGATCTGGCTCAGTTTCTGAACCGTGCAGAGAATATAGCCCAGATTTCCCAGTATGACAGAAACATGCTTGCTAAATATAAAGCCCTTCAGGCAGATATCAAGACCCAGGAAGAGCAGGCAGAAGAGGAAGCTCAGAATATTAATGAACTTCTGGCAGAGAAATCTGCCAAACAGCAAGAGGTACAGGCACTTACTGCAAGCACAAATGAGAACATTCAGTCCTATATTTATCAGATCAGTGCCAGCCAGGATGAAATCAGTGCTTTAAATACACAGATCAGTAATGCAGACAGCAGTATTTACAGCCTTTTGCAGGCTGCAGAGGCAGAGAAAGCAGCCCAGGAGGCGCAGGTAGCCCAGGAAGCTGAGGCTGCCGCCCAGTCACCAAGTGACGGGGGAAACTATGGCACAGAGGAATCCTACGATGACTACAGCGAGTCTGAAAGTGATTCCAATCAGGACGCAGATGACAGCAGTGCCTATGATGATTCTTATACCGAGTCATCGGACAGCAGTGAAAGCTCCGACAGTTCTTCCGAGGGCAGCAGTTCATCTTCACAGGGAACCTACCTTGGAACCTTTACTCTCACCGCATACTGTAACTGTGCACAGTGCTGCGGAACAGCAGGAAACCTGACAGCCAGCGGAACTGTTCCTACAGCGGGAAGAACCGTTGCCATGGCTGGTGTGCCATTCGGAACTCAGCTCCTGATCAATGGAAATGTGTATACAGTGGAGGATCTTGGAACACCTTACGGACATGTGGATATTTATTTTAACAGCCATTCAGAGGCACTTGCATTTGGACTTCAGAGTGCGGAGGTTTACAGACTGAATTAAGGAAAAAGAATACGCCCTGACAGGATTAAGATCATTAAAATCTTCTGCCTGTCAGGGCATTTGTCTGCAATAATATATAGGGGGGATTGTTATAAATACGGTTCTCCCGGAATTTCCGGATAGCTTCCCATTCCGATCAGCAGTTCCAGGCCGATCTGTCTTGCCTGGAGTACAGCCTCTTTCACAGCACTGGCATCTCCGGAGAGGGCAAGGATAACTTCATTGGAATGGCTTGTACCGATACTCGGTGTCATATAGCGTGTAATATGAACTGCAGAAGCCTTCATTGCAGTGTCTGCCATTACAAGTCCAATCGCTGCCGGAGAACCTGCCATGAATCCGAAAGCTTCCCCTGGAACTGCGTGAAAGGCCATGGCAAGAGCACCGCCTGCATTGGCTGAAAAAGCAAACTCCAAATGACCGGATTCGCTGATATATAATTCTCCTGCATACTTATTAGTTAGTTCCAGCGCCAGCGAAATAGCGTGGCGCACATCTGAAACATCATTTCCGCCAATCACAATATAGTTGCCGTGTCCACCCCAGCCTTTGGTATCCCGTGGAAATTCAATGGAAAGAACCTCTGTGCCAGTGGCTTTCACCGCATCATCGACAGCAGTGATCTGACCTGCTGCACCTGTACGGGAACTGAAAAGTCCAAGGGTATGATAGCGTGTCCCTATATTCATTTCCTTTAAAAGAGTATCATCAACTCCTGAAATTACAAGTCCGATGGTATCCAGAACAGCAGTTCCCACAAATTCAGTGCGGGCGCATTTGGTACTGATACTGTGTACGTCCATGGAAAAAACCTCCGTAGCATTACTTTTCCTTAGTTTAACATGATTAAGGGAAATTGAAAAGCTGTTTATCTATAATATTGCGCCTGCGCCGTCCATAGTTGGAAATATTTTCCACTTTTATCGGCAGCAAGCTCCTGGTGAGTTCCAGTCTGAATCACAGATCCTTCATGAAATACAACTATTTTATCGCAAAATTTGCAGGAAGACAGACGATGACTGATATAAATGGCAGTTTTATCGCCTGTTATTTCATTAAATTTTTCATATATTTCAGCTTCCGCAATGGGATCAAGAGCTGCAGTCGGTTCGTCCAATATAATAAAAGGGGCATTCTTATAAATAGCTCTTGCAATAGCTATTTTCTGAGCCTCTCCGCCGGAAATGATAATTCCCTTTTTATTGAAATCCTTGTAGAGATAAGTATTCAGACCTTCTGGCATTGTGGAAAGGCGATTGTAAAATCCGGATTTCTTTAGAGCACTTTTTACTTCTTCTTCGTCATAATTGATTTTGGCGGCTACATTTTCTCCAAGAGTCAGGGAAAAAAGTTTGAAGTCCTGAAATACCACGGAAAAAATCATCATATATTCTTTGTAATTATATTTTCGGATATCGATTCCGTTAAGAAGAATTTTTCCTTCTGTAGGATCGTAAAGGCGACATAGGAGTTTGATAAACGTAGTCTTTCCACTTCCATTCATACCAACGACAGCCAGCTTCTGACCGATTTTAAATTTCAAATTAATATTTCGAAGGGCATATTGTTCACATCCCGGATATCGGAAAGAAACATTTCGAAATTCTATTTCATACTTTCGGTCACTGCGTTTTTCAGTAGTCAGGCTTCCCTGATACATGTTATTGGGAATGTCCAGAAATTCAAATGTCTGTTTCAGAAAAACAGCATTGTTTTGCATATCTTCAATGGTGGAGATACAGCCGGATACACTTGAATATATTTTCGTAATAGAGGAAATATATTTTGTAACCGCTCCGATTCCAAAGGCACCTGTCCAGGCTTTTAAGCATACAAAAACATAGGCAATCCCTGTGAAAATTACAGATACTGCGGAAGACGCTGCCATGTAAAATCCAACAGGTCCCTTTCCATATCTGGCAAATAATCCCTTGGAACCGAAAGGATTTTCTTTGCTCAGATTATGCTTTTCGCATATTTTTTCCTGTTGGTAAATCCGCATATCCGCTGCCTTTTTGCTATCATAGCCCAGACGTCCGTAATATGCAAACAAACGATTGGAAAAGGTATGCAGATCTGCACTTCTGACCCAGTATTTTCCTGCCTTTCCAGCGAGTACAGGCGAAAACCAGGTAATCAGTACCATAACAGAAATTATGGCTGTTACACATACCGGATTGTTAAGAATAACAAGTTTTTCTGCTGTTTTTGGAATCTGGCTGGTGAAAAGGGAAATGGTCATGGATAAGCCACAAATGATCGAAAATCCTTCTGAACACAGAGCTTCATAATTTAACAGAACATTGTATAGTCCCCACCCAGGTCCATTGAGATTTTGAATAATGGAAGAATATAACTCCATAGTTTTGCTATCATCTAAATCACAGTAATCCATATCAAAAAGTTTTTCGCACAAAATTCGCTTGATTTTCATTCCAAGACCTGCGCTCCAAGTCCTTTTCCATTTTTTAAGAAATGCAGATATCAAGCTGATTCCTGCTCCGGATAATAAAGTAATCGTTACCAGAAAACGAATGCGGTCAGGGCTTCGGTCGCCTGCAAGTTCTTCAATAACAAGTGCAGATAAATATATGATTATATAGGGAGTCAGTGCTTTCCAGATGGTCAGACTGATTTGGGAAAGAATTAATTTTGGATAATATCGGTAAAAAAGCTTATATGATCTGTGATTAAGCTGCAGTGCTTCTTTTAACGATATGTTTTTCTCATTTGTCTTCATTTTCCCCATCTCCTTCCCTGTAATATTTGCTTTGAACCTCATAGAGAGCAGCGTATTTTCCACTTTGCCTTAACAGCTCTTCGTGAGTTCCTTCTTCCTGTATTTCTCCCTGCTCCAGCATTAAGATTCTGCTGCAGAATCTGGTAGAAGCGAGCCGATGGGAGATATAAACTGAGGATTTTCCTTTTGTCATTTCGTCATATTTCTGATAAATGTCTGCTTCAGCAATGGAATCGAGTGCGGCAGTTGGTTCGTCCAATATAATAAAAGGGGCATCTTTATATAATGCGCGGGCGAGCATAAGGCGCTGTGTTTCTCCACCCGAAAACATAATTGCATTTTTGTAAACCTCACGATTCAGAAAGGTTTGATACTTATCTGGAAGAGCTTCTATTTTTGGAAGCAAGCCGGCTTTTTTGATACAATTTTTCACCTGTTTCAGGTCGAAATTTTCTGTTTGCGCCACATTTTCTGCAATGGTTCCCGCTAACAATGAAAAATCCTGAAACACTGCCGAGAACAGCTTATAATAGTCTTTTCTGTTATAGTTTCGGATATCTGTTCCATTCAATTTTACCTGTCCCTTTGTGGGATCAAGAAACCCACAGATTATTTTGATCAACGTAGTTTTTCCAGCACCATTAAGACCTACAACTGCCAGATTTTCTCCTGGATGTAAGGTAAGATTTATATTTTTTAAAGTATCTGTTTCAGCTCCTGGATAGCGAAATGAAACATTTTCCAAAACAATTTCATAATTATTTTTAGCGTTCTGATTTAAGGTAAGTCCATCTTTGAAACGGAATAATTCCGGATAATCCAGACATTCCCGGACCGTGGAAATATCAAGAGACTGTCGGTGCAATGTGCCAAGTCCTTCCAGAATTCCTGTAATCCAGCCTGAAAAACTGTCCACTGCAGTAAAATAAAGCAAAAAAGCAGGCACATCAAGACCGCGGTATAATACCAAATAAATTAAATATGCGTAGACCGCTCCATTGCGCAGAAAAGTAAAAGTCAAATCTGCAATTCCAGCCCAGATATAAACATTTTCTGCTTTTCGATGAAATGCTGTAAATTCCCTGGCTGTTTTGCTGTATAATTCTTCCAGCCAGAAACGAAGACCGAAAATGCGGATATCTTTTGCTGCACCAAAGTCAGCTGCACGGTTTAATAAATATGCCATTTGATGTATATATTCAGCTTCTTCCTCCCGATGTTGATACTTATATTCATCTAATCTTTGAGAGATAAAATAACTGATTCCGGCAGTTGACAGAATGACCAAAATCAGAATTGGATGAATTTGTGTAAGAAGACCGGCGTAAATAAAAAAACAGACAATATTGATCAAAAGTACAGTTAGTGTATTCCAGATTGCTTCAGTGGCCTGATCGTTATTGTCCGTATATTCGGCCGATTTGGTCAGTAATTTTTTGAATTTCATATCGTCTATATTGGGATAAGATGTTGTGGATGCTTTTTTGTTTAAAAGATTTACAATCTCACAACGGACACTGATCCGTCCGCAAATTACGTTTTGATTTGCATAAGCCAATGCAGCTGATACCAGCATTATCATAAGCACAAAAATTACAATTGTAAAAAGCAGTTCCTGAATGGAAACATGATTTTCTATTGCACTTAATATGACAGGAGAAACATAAAGGTTAAGAAGGTTCTGTATAATGGTTAACAGTGCGATAAAAAAGCTGATCACCAGAACTTTCTTCTCCTGAGAAGTGCAGGCAAGTTTAATCATGAACCATATATTTTGAAAAGTACTGTATTTTGATACAGGATTTTTTTGAAACATGATTTTCCCTTCTTTCTTATTTTTCTTTTGATACCAGATTGCTACGTGCTTTGCACTCCCGCAATCTTCAAAAACATTCGTAATCCGCTCATTTTTCTTCGGAAAATGGCTACTTACTCATGTTTTTTGCGGGTCAAGAGGTCAAAAATCCTCTTGCAAGCGAGCTTGCATCGGCTTTTTGACCTTTTGACTCTGGTATCATTAAAAAGATTCTTAATATGATTTTACCAGAAAAAATATCCCCGGATTAAACCGGGGATGAATTGCATGTTTCGGGGGATGAATTATAACTGGGGCAGTAAAATCTCAGTGGTAAAGGCGCCCTCTTCACTGTTTCGGCTGATATATCCATCAGATCGCTTTACTATATCATCAATACGGATCAGCCCCAGACCATGACCATCACCTTTTGTACTTTTAAAAAGATTTCCCTGTTTTTTCAACTTCTTTCCCGCTGTAAAATTAGTGAAAGAAATGTATAACTGCGTGTTTTTCATGTCCATATAAATGCGGATCAGTCGTTTTTCTTTGGGAAGCTGCAGGCTGGCTTCTATGGCATTGTCAAATAAATTTCCGATAATACAGCAAAGATCAATCCCAGAGGAATTCAGCTTAACAGGAATGTCAGCATCTGCAATTACCTGAATATCTTTGGACCGTGCCAGTGATATTTTAGAATTTAAAATAGCATCTGTCATGGCATTTCCGGTTTTTACCACAGTATCAACTGTGGTAAGATCCTTGTCAAGAAGATCGAGATAATGTCTGATTGCGTCCCAGTTTTCTGTGGCTGCATAAGCCTTCATTGTTTGGATATGATTGCGATAATCATGGCGCCAGCCTCGCATCTGGCGGTACATATTATCAACCTCCTGATAGTGAGTTTCAATCAGTTCCTTCTGATATGCAGCCATTTTTTTAGCTGCTTTTTTCGAAAATAAATGCATTTCAATCTCCCAAATCAGTCCATATTAATGATTGCCCGGTTAACCTTCTCATAAGCGCCGCGTGGAAGGGGGATTATACTTCCATCCTGCAAATAAATCTCTTTTTTTGTAACCCGGCTGATTTTTTTCAGATTTATCAAAGCAGAACGTCCCGCTCTGAAAAAATGAGAATCCAGCTTTTTTTCCAATTCGCTTAAGGTCATTTTCAGGGTGATAGTCTGTTGACTGTGAATCGTAATATAATTGCTGTTTACCTCTGCATAATTGATCTGACAGATTGGCAGACGAATCATCTCACCCTGACTGATTATGTTAAGAACCTTCTCATTTTTGATAAGCTTCGTGACTGCACGGTCAAGAACTGTAAAGAACTTCTCTTCTTGTAGAGGCTTCATCAGATAGTGAAGGGCATCTACTTCATATCCGTCAGAAATATAGTCTGCGTATCCGGTGATGAATATAATTTGTACGGTATGATTATCCTGCCGCAGCTTCCTTGCCATGGTAACACCATCCATAGCGCCCATTTCTATATCAAGGAGAAGGATGTCAAAATCTTTTTTCTCGGCATAATGAAACAAAAAATTTTCGGCTGATGTAAATTCTGAAATCTGTATATGATAACTGTTATGACTGCCCCATATTTCGCACAGAGAAGAAAGATAATTTCTGTCTGTGGCAAGGTCATCACAAATTGCAATTTTATATGTTTGACACAATTTTTTAATCCTCCATTTTACAGAAGTATAGCACGTATGCGGGAAACATGTCCAGATTCTTCACGAAGAGAATTGTAAACCAAAAATAAATAATAGGTTGACAATTGTAACGTAACTGTGTTAGATTGTATCTGACAAAAATAATATTTACTCGAGGAGGAGAATATGAGTACCGTAACCGCAACAAAGACAAAAACATACGACCTGGCATACATAGCTATTTTCGCCGTACTGATCGCAATCTGTTCCTGGATTTCCATTCCGATGACAGTGCCGTTTACATTACAGACATTTGGTGTATTTATGGCTGTTGGTGTGCTTGGTGGAAAGAGAGGCAGCCTGGCTGTACTGGTTTACATTTTACTTGGAGTTATTGGTGTTCCCGTATTTGCAGGATTTTCAGGAGGACTTGGTATTCTTCTTAACAATACCGGCGGTTACATCATCGGATTTCTTTTCTCCGCCCTGGTAATGTGGGCAATGGAATCCCTCTGGGGCAAAAAGCCTGTTATTCAGATTCTTTCCATGGTAGTCGGCCTGATCGTCTGCTATGCAATGGGAACTATCTGGTTTATGGTTGTATACACACGTACAACAGGAGCTGTTGGAATTGGAACCGTACTGGGCTGGTGCGTAATTCCATTTATCATTCCTGATCTTGTGAAGATTGCTTTGGCATTTGTTTTGTCCAGAAGGGTACGTAAGCTTGTACCAATGCAGTAAAAAAGAACGTCAGACATATCCCATTCGCCCTCACCACGGGATGTGCCTGGCGTTTTTTATCGGAAATGGCTACAGCACTGGATTTACAGCCCATATGCAGGAAATGCTGGAGCTTTTTACAAAAGGGGCAGATGTTTGTCTCACAGTAAAAACTGACGAAATCTGCTCAGCCTGTCCAAACAATAGCCAGGGAATCTGCGAGGCAGCCGAGAAGGTGAAAAGATATGACAATGCAGTGCTGGCAGAATGCGGCTTAAAAGAAGGTCAGAAACTTGCATTCCCGGAATTTACCGAAGCAGTACAGAAAAAAATCATTGAAACGGGAAAAAGAACGAAAATCTGCGGCGATTGCCAGTGGAACCGGATCTGCCAGGAACAGCCGAGTCGGTGGAGTAAATGAAGAGGCAGTGAATTATGTTTATAAAAACATCTTTCGGAATTTTACAGGTGGATAGCAATAAAGTAAACCCAGTTTCGAAAGAATAAATTCACCAGCTCTTGTGGGAAAATTGGGGACTGTCGGGCCAGCCCCCTTTCTCTTTAGTCCTGTAAGCTTTCGCGGACACGCTTCAAGTCACGTTCTAGCTTTTTCTGAAGCTTCTCATATTCCTGATTCTTTAGTAAACTTAACAACTCTTCCAGTTTGATCTCTTCTTTTCGTAAGTCATCTTTAAATTGGATGTCAGTTGGCATGTAGAAATCCTCCATCATATGAAACACCGTCCTTACTATAATTATTATGATATAACTATTGTAACGGTATTTGAACGGTGTGTAAAGCCTATAGTTGCTTTCTGTGCGCAGATTATAGTATTAAAATGGAATATAGCTTTCGAAAGAAAGCAAATAGAATTTCTTAAATATAAAGATTTATCTTATAAGATGAATATAGAATAGCTTATAAAAATACTTTTTTCAAGAAAAACAGTTTGACAAAAATCGACAAAATCTCTGCGTCCCGAACGAGCACCTACGCAAACTAATAGCCTCTTCGAGGCTATTGTGGGGGGGAGTTGGTGCAGTAATGCTTGGTTTTTTGATAAAAAACAGTCATTTTCCTTAGAGGAAAAATATTATTCGTAAAATTCGTAAAGTTCCTAAAACCATTCATTTTTAGAACTCAGTAAATGAGCATAAAAAACACCGAAACCCTTGATTCCTCAAGAATTTCGGCGCCCCTGCCAAGTAGTCGAAGTGACGGGATTCGAACCCACGACCTCTGCGTCCCGAACGCAGCGCTCTACCAAACTGAGCCACACTTCGTCAACTGCAAGTGATATTATACATAGAATATACTGGCTTGTCAACAGAAAAATTGAAAAAATTCAAAAAATTTCAAAAAGAATTGAAATTAACCAGGTCTTATTTGGGGAGAGGCAATTAAATTAATTCATTTGAACAGATGTTCCAAGTGAAACAGAATGCGTTTTTATGAATGAAAATTCTGTTTTTTCATATACATTAATGAGTGAGATGCATAAAAAGGGGAGGGCGTCAGTTGGTGGGATATCGGCGTTTTATCGCATATGTATATGAATACCGAAAAGGGAAAAAGGAAGATAATTGTGGCTTTATGAAGGTGGAAGTGAGAAATCACATGTGTACAATTGAACCACATCTTCAGGTAGGAAACCTGGCAGCAGGAGAAGTGTGCAAAGTATATGGATTTGTGCGAAAAGAGGGACTGATGAATGGAATTTTGCTGGGCTGCTGCAAAACGGAGGCAAATAGAATCGAATGTCTGGTGGAAACAGACGGAATGGATATGGGGGGCTCGGGAATTCCTCTGGAAAAAATGGGAGGTATGATTTTGCTTACAGAATCGGGAGGCTTTTTTGGAACAGAGTGGGATGACCAGACAATCCGCCCGGAGAATTTTAAGGAAAGTATAATAAAGAAAGAAGAAACTGGTACCGTATGTGAAATAATAAAAGAGAAAGCAGAAGAAAAGCTGGAGAATGAAAGCAAGCCGGAAACAGATTCCACACCTGATTTAGATGACAGGCATGAAGTGGAGGATGTGGTGGAACAAATGCAGGATGATCTGCTGGAAGCAGAAGAAATGATAAGTGATGAACCACAAGCAAAAGATGAGCCAACCGTGGGGGAAATATGGGAAGCAGAGCAAAAAATTACCTGTAGAGTAAATACAAAACAAGAGGAAAAGGAGAAAACCATAGCACTTCCATTTGGTCAGCCCTTCTGCCCGTTCCAAGACAGCGATCTGAACCAGTGCTGGAAAATTACACCCCAGGATCTGGTCCATTTTCCAAGAAGACAATGCGCCCTTCGCAACAACCGTTTTTTGCAATACGGATACTACAATTTCGGACATCTCCTTCTGTGCCACAGATCAAATGGCCGGTACATACTTGGTGTACCCGGAAGCTACGACCAGCAGGAACAGTTTATGGCAGGCATGTTCGGCTTTTCCTGCTTCAAAGAAAGCAACTGTATCAAGGTGAAAAAAGGCAGGGGAGGGTACTGGTACCGTGCGATTGATCCACCTGCCGGTTGTTAAAATTGACATCCCTGTGCGAACTGCCTATAATAAAGCTATTGCCGCTGCGGCGCCTGAAATGAAAATGACAGCGCAGCGGCAAAAATGCCGAGATTCACCATAAAGTAGTAGAAAGTAAAGGTAAAAAATGCTTACAGATCAGGAACGTTATATGAAAGAGGCAATTCGCCAGGCAAAGAAAGCCCGGGCATTGGAAGAGGTGCCAATTGGCTGTGTGATCGTTTGCAACGGGCAGATCATTGCAAGAGGCTATAATCGGAGAAACACGGACAAGAATACCCTTTCTCACGCAGAATTGAACGCGATTAAAAAGGCAAGCAAAAAATTAGGAGACTGGAGACTGGAAGGCTGCACGATGTATGTAACCTTAGAGCCTTGCCAGATGTGCGCCGGAGCGCTTATGCAGTCCAGAATTGACCGTGTGGTTATCGGCAGCATGAATCCAAAAGCAGGATGTGCCGGTTCTGTGCTGAATCTTTTGGAAATGGATGGCTTTAACCACAAGGTAGAAGTAATCCGCGGTGTTCTTCAGGAAGAGTGTTCCATCATGCTTTCCGATTTTTTTCGCGAGCTTCGGGAAAAGAAGAAAATGCTGAAAAAATCTTTGGCAGAGCAGGTTGGAAAATCAGAAAATTAGTGGTATGATAAAAAACAAAGCAAAAAATACATCAAGTCGTCTGAAATGCCACAGGATGAAAGAATTATGATTTGATGGAACGTTGTGGAACATTATGTAAACAACCACATAGAAAATGACAGGAGGAAAATACAATGGAACTTGAAGCATTGAGAAAAGACATGGTAGCTGCCATGAAAGCAAAGGATAAAGTAACAAAGGATGCAGTCTCTTCCCTGATTTCCGCAGTGAAGAAGGTGGCAATCGACGAAGGCTGCCGTGACGATATCAGTGGCGAACTGGTTGACCGTGTTATCCTGAAAGAGCTGAAATCTGTGAAAGAGCAGATCGACACCTGTCCGGAATCCAGACAGGATCTGAAAGATGAATATCAGGCAAGATATGATGTGATTGCGAAATACGCTCCAAAGCTGATGGACGCTTCTGAGATCAAGGCTTACCTTACAGAGAAACATGCAGACCTGATCGCTTCTGGAAACAAAGGACAGATCATGAAGACTATTATGCCAGAGCTGAAGGGCAAGGCTGACGGCAAGGTGATCAATCAGGTCGTAGCGGAGCTGTGCAAATGATTTTTCACAGCTTGCATTCAAAATAGAATAGCAAACTAAAAATAGGACACATATTGTAAAAATGGCGTGAACAACACATTCACAGCCCTGATACAATATGTGTCTTTTTGTTTGCCTGGGGCGTACCGCGCCAGAGCCTGTTTGAAAAAGCATTCCAGTAATTTGCCCGCCCCATTTTGCAGAAATCTTTTTTAACACAAAAAAAGAACGTCCTCACAGACGTTCCACAATCCTCTTCTTTCGCGCGCCGCACCTCGGAATGGTCTCACAGACGTTACCTCTACAGTTAACTCAGCCCAGGCACCCTCACGGCACACAGGAGATTCTACTTAGTGCTGCTACATTCCTGTCCTGACACGGTTCATAGAGTCCTGTTGCGTAAGACCCAAACGTCAACGCCACTTATAAAGGGCAGCTCCACAAGATACAAGCCTCAGATTGGCATCACCCCTGCTGTAGCGGATTGCAGGTACAGGGCACCGCTATCTCCCCGGCTGCGCGGAATTTAATTATAAAGGAAGACTGTGGATTTGTCAAGCCACTGCTGCAAAACAGCAAAAAAATTTAATGTATTGTCAAGCCGGCGTTACTGTTCACTGGTAACATTCCGCGAGGTGTTTTTTGTGAACAAAGTTCACAGAAAACCCGAGAATTGCGGCGCGAAATCATGCGAATGCATGATTTCTGTGCATCGCGAAGCGCGTTACTGGTCACGGAGTGAACAGTAACAAGCCGGCTCCAGAAATATCTGGTTGCAAATTACTTGTTGTGTCAGAACGGGAAATATTATATAATATAAACAAACTTGCCCCGCGATTTTTACGCTGCCCAGACGTAACAGAACAGCGGTCACTGCTCACTTTGTGATCAGTAACGAACAGAGCTCGCGGATCAAATTTCAAAATGTAGTTTTTACTGGAGCGCGTAGCTTGCTGGAATGATTTTTGAAACACGCTCTAGAGACACAGAAATGGAGGGTACTATGATTAAAAGAATCGGCTTATTAACAAGCGGCGGTGACTGCCAGGCACTGAATGCCACCATGCGGGGAGTTGTAAAAGGGCTTACAAACAGCATTGATGACCTGGAAGTTTACGGATTTGATGATGGATATAAGGGACTGATCTACGGCAAATACCGTATGCTTACATCCAAGGATTTTTCCGGAATCCTTACACAGGGCGGAACTATTCTTGGAACATCCAGACAGCCGTTTAAGCTTATGCGCGTACCGGATGCCAGTGGACTGGACAAGGTAGAGGCTATGAAGCAGACTTATTACAAGCTTTGTCTTGACTGTCTTGTAATCCTCGGAGGAAACGGAACCCAGAAAACAGCCAACCTCTTAAGAGAAGAAGGTCTGAATATCATCCATCTGCCTAAGACCATCGACAATGATATCTGGGGTACAGATATGACATTCGGGTTCCAGAGTGCAGTAAATATTGCAACAAACGCTATCGACTGCATTCATACAACAGCAGCATCCCATGGCCGTGTATTTATCGTAGAAGTTATGGGACACAAGGTAGGAAGCCTTACTCTGCACGCAGGAATTGCCGGCGGAGCAGATATTATCCTGATTCCGGAAATCCCATACGACATTGAGAAAGTAGTTGCAGCTATCCAGAAGAGATCTAAAGCTGGCAAGCGTTTCACCATTCTTGCAGTGGCAGAAGGCGCCATTTCCAAAGAGGATGCCCTTCTTTCCAAGAAAGATTACAAGAAAAAGCTGGAAGACCGCGCGAAGAAGTATCCTTCCGTATCCTATGAAATTGCAGACAAGATTACCCAGAAGCTTGGTTCTGAGGTACGCATTACAGTTCCGGGACATACACAGCGAGGTGGGGCACCATGTGCATATGATCGTGTGCTTTCCACAAGAATCGGAGCAGGAGCAGCAGAGGCTATTCTGGACGGAGAATATGGCATCATGATCGGTATTGTAAATGGCAAAATCAAGAGAGTACCTCTTGAAGAATGTGCCGGCAAGCTGAAAATGGTTTCTCCGAAAGACCAGACCGTTAAGGCTGCAAAGCAGATCGGAATCAGCTTCGGCGATTGATTCCCTGCTGTTAGAAAGGAGTTTCCATAAATGAGCTATACTGCTCTATACCGGAAGTTCAGACCGGATAATTTTGACGATGTCAAGGGACAGGATCACATTGTAACTACCCTGACCAATCAGATCAAGCATAACCGTATTGGTCACGCTTATTTGTTTTGCGGCACCCGAGGAACCGGTAAGACTACCGTTGCAAAAATACTGGCAAAAGCAGTAAACTGCCAGCATCCGGTAAATGGAAGTCCCTGTGGTGAATGTGAAATGTGTAAGGCGATACAGGCTGGCACCTCCATGAACGTGATCGAGATTGATGCAGCGTCCAATAACGGCGTTGACAATATCCGTGAGATACGTGAGGAGGTGGCCTATCGTCCTACTGAGGGAAACTATAAGGTATACATTATCGACGAGGTTCACATGCTTTCGACAGGAGCGTTTAATGCTCTTCTGAAAACACTGGAGGAACCTCCGTCTTATGTTATCTTCATTCTTGCCACCACAGAGGCCCACAAGATACCGATCACTATTTTGTCCAGATGTCAGCGATACGATTTTCACCGCATCACTATTGATACCATTGCGGCAAGGCTGGATGAACTTCTGAAAATCGAAGGCGTAGAGGCAGAAGAAAAAGCCGTCCGTTATGTGGCAAAAGCCGGAGACGGTTCCATGCGAGATGCACTAAGCCTTCTGGATCAGTGCATTGCCTTTTATCTGGGGCAGACACTGACTTATGACAAAGTCCTGGAGGTTCTGGGAGCTGTGGATACGGAAGTGTTCAGCAAGCTTTTGCGAAAAGTGCTCCAGGGAGATGTGACAGGTGCGATACGCACTCTTGAGGATTTGATCATAGGCGGAAGAGAGCTTGGACAGTTTGTGGGAGATTTTACCTGGTACATGCGTAATCTCCTTCTGGTAAAAACCTCCGAGAATCCGGAGGAAGCCATTGATGTATCATCTGAGAATCTGAAACTTCTAAGAGAAGAAAGTGAGATGGTGGATGTAGAGACGCTGATGCGCTACATCCGTATTTTTTCTGACCTGTCCAGTCAGATACGCTATTCCACCCAGAAGCGTGTTTTGGTGGAGATTGCCCTGATCAAACTGTGCCGTCCGGCGATGGAGACCAATCTGGATTCTGTCCTGGATCGTCTTCGTGTTCTGGAACAGCGCATGGACGAGCGGCCTGTTCAACAGGTATTTGTTCAGCCGGGAGCCACTGGCAACGCCGGAAGTACAGGAATCGGATCGTATGGCAGTGCAGAAGCCATGGCAGCAGCACCTGAGAAGGCAGCACCCGAGGATCTGCAGAAGATTGTAGCCAGCTGGAAGGTGATCGTAGGTCAGACCAGCGGTATTTTCAAACAGATGCTCCAGAAGTCTATTCCCAAATACAATGGCCAGACCGGTGAACCGGTTCTCTACATTGAATTCCAGGATTTCCTTGGAAAAACCTATGTAGATAATCCGGAAGCAGAGGAAGAACTGAAGAATATCATCCTGGCCCAGACTGGCAAGAGTGTAGAACTTAAGATGGTGGTGGCAAAAGAACACAACCATACCAATCTTGCCAAGGTTACTGTAGATCAGGCTCTCCGGGAGAATATCCATATGGATGTTGTTGTGGAGGAAGATCCTGACGATGCAGAAGAATAAGAGTGTTGCTGTTTGATTTTTGTGCAGCAACATAAGAGTTGCCGTGAAAGCGACGAACAAGAAGTGAATTAATAATATTTGCAGAAAATGTGAATATTGTTATGAAAAATGATTTTTGCTGCCGCAAATGTTATAGAGTCTGTTTGAAAAATCAGAAATGCGGAATCCAGCATGAAATCAGAACAGTTAAAGGAGGACTTTGTAATGGCAAAGCGTGGAGGATTTCCAGGCATGGGTATGCCAGGAAACATGAATAACCTTATGAAGCAGGCGCAGAAAATGCAGCGCCAGATGGAAGAGAACCAGAAAGCTCTCGAGGAGAAAGAGTTTACTGCAGCAGCCGGCGGCGGAGCTGTAGAAGTAACTATCTCAGGTAAGAGAGAAGTGACCAAGGTGAAGCTTGCAGAGGAAGTTGTAGATCCGGATGACATCGAGATGCTTGAAGATCTTATTGTTGCAGCAACTAATGAAGCACTTCGCAAGGTTGAGCAGGAGAACCAGGCTGTAATGTCCAAACTTACAGGAGGTCTGGGAGGACTTGGCGGGGGTCTTCCATTCTGATGGAATACTACAGCAGTCATATCAATAAACTGATCGAGCAGTTTTCCCATCTTCCGGGAATCGGGGCAAAGTCTGCCCAGCGCCTGGCTTTTCATATTATGAATATGCCAAAGGAACAGGTGCAGCAGCTTACCAATGCCATCACCGATGCCCGGATGAACGTACAGTACTGTAAGTGCTGCTACACCCTTACGGATAAAGAAATGTGCCCAATCTGCAGCAATCCCAAAAGAGATCACAGTACGATTATGGTAGTGGAGAACACCAGGGATCTTGCTGCTTATGAAAAAACCGGTAAATTTGATGGAGTTTATCATGTACTTCACGGCGCAATATCCCCTATGCTGGGAATTGGTCCGGATGATATCAAGCTGAAAGAGCTGATCATGCGACTTCAGGGAGATGTAAAAGAAGTGATCATTGCCACCAACTCCAGTCTGGAGGGAGAGACTACAGCAATGTATATCAGTAAGCTGATCAAGCCCACCGGGATCAAGGTCAGCCGTATTGCCAGTGGTGTGCCAGTAGGCGGTGACCTGGAATACATTGATGAGGTTACCCTGCTTCGGGCACTGGAGGGCAGGGTAGAACTGTAAGATGGCAGGAGGTGATTTTTGTGGCACGCAAAAAAGTGACTTCATCAGATGTGGCAGAGAAAGCGGGAGTTTCCCAGGCAACGGTTTCCATGGTTCTGAACCATAAGTACAATGTTTCTTTTTCCCGAGAAACAGTGGAAAAAGTGGAAAGCGCGGCCAGAGAACTGGGCTATCAGCTTCCGGGCCACAAAAATAAAAAAGAGAACAAAAAGGAAAAAATGATTGTTGTCTTTTGCCCAACTATTACCAGCCCTTACTATGTGATGCTCCTTCAGGGAATCGAGGCGGTAGCCAACGAGCGTGGCTACGGAGTTTTCATCTGCAATACCCAGCGTGATGCCAGGCTGGAAGAGAAGTATCTGCGCATGATACGCGCCATGGCACCCCAGGGGATCATTTATGCCTGCAATCCCCACCCGGACTATATCAGCCAGGTAGAAGAGATGGCAAGAAGCATTCCGCTGGTCATCATTAGCAACAAAGAAAAAATCAGTACAGTAGATGCTATTAATCAGGACAACACAGAAGTGGGACGACTTATGGCGAGGCATCTGCTGGATCTGGGACATCAGGATGTGGCCTTTATTACGCCGCCGCTTACCAGAAGACAGTGGCAGCGTTCCAAACGAGTGGATGGTTTTGTCCGTGAGTTTGAGAAGGCTGGGCTTTCCGGACATGTGATCATCCGGGCTGCTGACGAATCCGTTGACCGTCGCAATCCTAAGACGGATTCCGAGTATTCTATGGGCTATGCCCTGACCAGGTCTCTTCTGGAGGATGGCAGCAGATTTACTGCCATTGCCGGACAGAATGACATGATGGCCATTGGTGCTGTGGATGCTCTTCAGGATGCCCGTCTGAGAGTGCCGAAGGATGTATCTGTGATCGGCTGCGACAATATTTTTTATTCCGGAATTCGCAGAGTGTCACTGACTACCATTGATCACTTCGTTGATCTGAAGGGCAGGGATGCCTGTGACATTATCATCCGGAAAATCGATACAGGCATCCGTTTCGGGGAAGGCATCCGTCCCACAAGTGTATATAATATTGAGTATAATCCCAAGATTATTGTGCGAAAAACCACCGGTTATGCACGTATGGATAAACCGGATCCCATAAACGAAAAATCCGAAGAAAATAAGTTTAAATAAATAATTTACTGGAAATTATTAGTAATAATTTAAAAAAAACATCTGGTAAAATTGCTGGAAAAACTGATTGATACAGTAGAAAATTGATTGATACCATACTAACAAACTATAGAATGATTAATAATAGATGAAATTATTAATTGAAATTTTATTAATAATTTGCTCTCTGCCTTGACCTGTAAATGAAGTCTGCTATAATGAAAGCATATGAACAGTGCAAGATAAAGGAAGCGCTGCAACGCTCTAGTCTAATTCATTTAGGAGGAAGAAATCATGAAATTTTTTATTGACACAGCAAAAGTAGAGGATATTAAGGCAGCTAACGATATGGGAATTATCTGTGGCGTAACTACAAATCCATCCCTGATCGCGAAAGAGGGAAGAGATTTCAACGAAGTAATCAAAGAAATCACAGAGATCGTCGATGGACCGATCAGCGGCGAGGTTAAAGCTACTACAACAGATGCAGAGGGAATGATCCGTGAGGGACGTGAGATTGCTAAGATCCATCCAAACATGGTTGTAAAAATTCCTATGACATGCGAAGGTCTGAAAGCAGTTAAAGTTCTTTCAAAAGAAGGTATCAAGACAAATGTAACTTTGATCTTCAGCGCTAACCAGGCACTTCTTGCAGCAAGAGCTGGTGCTACATATGTATCTCCATTCCTTGGAAGACTGGATGACATCTCTACAGACGGTGTTGAGCTGATTCGCCAGATCGCTGATATGTTTGCAGTTGCAGGCATCGATACCGAGATCATCGCAGCAAGTGTTCGTCATCCAATGCATGTAACACAGTGTGCACTTGCAGGTGCTGATATCGCTACTGTACCATTTAAAGTACTTGAGCAGATGACTCATCATCCGCTGACAGACGCTGGTATTGTTAAATTCCAGAATGATTACAAGGCTGTATTTGGAGAATAATTAACCGAGAAATTATTTTACGTAAGAATTCAATCCGGTTGTGATTCGCACATCATGATATCAAGGGAAATAATAAGGAGAATTGAAAATGGAGAATTTAGAGCTTCAGAAAGTTGCCAACGAAGTCCGCAAAGACATCGTAACAGCACTGCATGCTGCTAAAGCTGGTCATCCAGGCGGATCTTTATCAGCAGCAGATTTATTTACTTATCTTTATTTTGAGGAAATGAATATTGATCCTAAGGATCCGAAGAAAGCAGATCGCGACCGTTTTGTCCTTTCCAAAGGTCATACTGCACCAGGTCTGTATTCTGTACTGGCTGAGAGAGGTTATTTCCCGAAAGAGGATCTGGTGACACTTCGTCATCTCGGATCTTACCTTCAGGGACATCCGGATATGAAGCATATTCCTGGCGTCGATATGTCCAGCGGTTCCCTTGGACAGGGAATCTCTGCAGCGGTTGGAATGGCACTTTCTGCAAAATTATCAAATGACAGCTATCGTGTATACACACTTCTTGGAGACGGCGAGATCCAGGAGGGTCAGGTATGGGAAGCTGCAATGTTTGCAGGAGCAAGGAAACTGGACAATCTTGTAGTGATCGTTGATAACAATGGTCTTCAGATCGATGGTAAAGTTGAGGACGTATGCTCCCCATACCCGATCGATAAGAAATTCGAAGCATTCAATTTCCATGTAATAAATGTAGCTGATGGAAATGACATGGCGCAGCTGCGCGTTGCTTTTGACGAGGCAAAGACTGTGAAAGGAATGCCGACTGCGATCGTTATGAAAACAGTAAAAGGCAAAGGGGTATCTTTCATGGAGAACCAGGTTGGCTGGCATGGAAAAGCTCCGAACGATGAAGAGTACGCACAGGCTATGGCAGATTTGGAAAAGGTAGGTGAAGCATTATGTCAGAAGTAAAGAAGATTGCCACCAGAGCAAGTTATGGTAACGCTCTTGTAGAACTTGGAAAAAAACATGATGATCTGGTTGTTCTGGATGCTGACCTTGCTGCAGCTACACAGACCGGAATCTTTAAGAAAGCATTTCCGGAGCGCCACATCGACTGCGGTATCGCAGAGTGCAACATGATGGGAATTGCTGCCGGAATCGCAACAACTGGAAAAGTGCCTTTCGCAAGTACTTTCGCTATGTTTGCAGCAGGACGTGCCTTTGAGCAGGTTCGCAACTCTGTTGGATATCCGAAGCTGAATGTTAAGATTGGTGCTACCCACGGCGGAATTTCCGTTGGTGAGGATGGTGCTACACACCAGTGCTGCGAGGATTTTGCACTTATGCGTACAATTCCTGGAATGATTGTTGCATGCCCGTCTGATGATATTGAAGCAAAAGCAATGGTAGAGGCAGCTTATGAGCATGTGGGCCCTGTTTACATGAGATTTGGCCGTCTTGCTGTTCCGGTTATCAATGATAACCCGGATTATAAATTTGAACTTGGCAAAGGTATTGTTCTCCGTGAGGGAAAAGACCTTACCATTATTGCAAACGGACTTTGCGTAGCTCCGTCTCTGGAAGCAGCTGCGAAACTGGCTGAAGAAGGAATCGAAGCAAAGGTTATTAACATCCACACCATCAAACCTCTCGATGAGGAACTTGTTGTAGCAGCTGCCAAAGAAACAGGCAAAGTTGTTACTGTTGAAGAGCATTCCATCATCGGCGGCCTTGGTGGTGCTGTATGCGAGTGCCTTGCTGAGAAAGCTCCTGTACCGGTTAAACGTATTGGTATCAATGATGTTTATGGAGAGTCCGGCCCGGCTGTTGCTCTTCTTGAGAAATACGGTCTTGATGCAGCCGGTATCTATAAACAGATCAAAGCATTTATCTAATTGGCTGTACCTTTCCTATATGGTGCTGGCGCCGGCAGGCGTTATGTCTGTTTTTACAGAAAACCTTTTGGAAATTCAAAAAAGTGATATGCTAAATAAGCATACGGCAAATGGAAGTGAAAGCTTCTGTTTGCCGTATTGTTATATAAAATTTCCGAGAATCCCCTGTGCAATGGTGTCAGCCAGCGTGATCACAGTGGACAGTCTTGTTGTCTGTAAAGTCAGATATTCCAGAATTCCTGCAATATTTACAATTCCAGTAATATAAATATCCCCCACAGGCGGCAGATCTTTCTGAACAGCCGCACCTGGGTAAAGAGAGCCGTTTCCGATTGTCACATAGCCCAAATGTCTTTCATCGCCTAGAGACGCGTCTATAGCAATTACAAGGGCAAACGGATGGTTCTTTGAAATAAAGTCCGTTATATCGGACAGATTGACGGCATGAACAGGCTGACTTAATGTACCGTAGACAAAAATTCCTGGAAGCTGATGCTGACTTAAACGATAGCCCACATAAGGTCCCAGACAGTCTCCGGTTACCCGGTCACTTCCAATGCACAAAAACACAATTTCAGTCCAGTCCCGTTTATGACGCTTAATACATTTTCCCAGAAGCCGTGCAATTTCTCTGGAAGAATCTGGTTTTTGGGTATTTACATAAAAAGGCATAAAAGTTCTCCTGCTTTAAAAATTTCATAAATAAGCAAACTTGCCCGATTACTTATGAACGATAATTTGCAGCTGCAGCTGTCTGATATAATCCATCTTATCCTATATCTGGAAAAAATATGCACCTGGCTGAGTACAAAAAAACATATCGAAATCTATATGCTGCACTTTACGTGACATTCTGCCGGAATTCAATTGCAGCAGTTCGCTGTACCCTTCATCCCGACAAATATTTCCTTTGCAAAAACTGTCGCAAAATTCTGTGAAACAGGTCTTATATTCCGCTAAAATCTGCATTTCTCATGTGATATTCTCATACCCGAAGGGGTGATGTGACTATGATAGAAGTTATCTACAAAGAAGAGAAACAGGAGGCGAAAAATGGGGAAAATCTTTTTAATCTGCCGAGAAATATACGTCAGGTAGGATTGACAACCGGAAATATGCGTATTTATATTGAAGATTACGTATACACATTTCTGACAAGGCTTGCCAGGAATGCGGTCGGTTCCGGAAAAGAACAAGGCTGTGTAGCTGTTTTTACAGGCGAAACAAAATGGAACAATGGTATAACCTATCTTTTCATCCGGGGAGCTTTGATGGTGGAAGATATGGAAGCTGCATCAGATCATATTGATTTCTCTGAAAAAATATGGGCAAAAATACAGGAAGACCAGGCAAAATATTTTCCGGGACAGGAAATAACAGGCTGGTTTTTTTCGCGCCCTCAGATGTATATGGAAACAGACGAATTGCTGACCCGAATCCATCTTCGGTATTTTGGCGGTGAAAAAGTGCTTATGCTTATGGAACCTGCAGAAAAAGAAGAAGCTTTCTTCTTCTTTGAAAATGGCCTTATGGTCCGGCAGCGGGGATATTACATTTATTATGAGAAAAATCCGCTGATGCAGGAGTACATGATTGAAAAAAATAAAGATTTTGCGCCGGAATTTACAGAAAATGTGTCTGACGAGGCGGTTGTATCTTTTCGGAAAATCATCCGGAACAAGAAAACAAAGAAAGCAGAAAAGACAGAGGAAAAGCCCCAGGAGGAAATGGAGCGTACCTCTGTTTTTTCATATGCAGCAACGGCCTGTCTGGTACTTGCTGTATTAGCTGTAGGTGCGGGCTTTTACAGAAATTACGGTGGCTTGCCGGTGCAGCCTGAAGATGATTATGCAGTGACTGTTATGTCAGGAAAAACAGAGGAAGATGCATCAGAAGAAAAGCAGGCAGAAAATGACACGAATCAGATACAGGATGTTTCCAAACAGGAGAAAAGTCCGGAAGAGCAGTTGGAAAGAAATGCTTCGGTGACTCCCCAAATAACGCAGGAAGCCGCCGATACAGAAATAAGTGATGAAACCGGGAATAGCTGGCAGGACAGCGAATCTGATTTTGCAAATGAGGCGGAAGCAGCAGAACAGATAAAAGCTGAGGAGCCGGCAGAAACGGTGGATCAGACGGAAACTTTTTCCCAGGAAGCTGATGAACGGAAAATAAAGAAACAGAGCACCAACGTAGAAGAACAGACGGATTCCAGTGCACAGACCTCATCTGACGGTATATACGAAACTTATGTGATCAAACCAGGCGATACTTTATACCAGATCAGTATTTCCCATTATGGAAATATGGATGCCATCCCGGAAATCTGCCGCCTGAATAATCTGGAAGAAAACCAGGTGATTTATCCGGGGCAAATGATTGTATTACCTTGACCGGATGTGGTATAATCGAAAAAATAGAAAATACAAGGCAAGGTTAAATTATGGCAAACACATTCAAAAATATCAAAAAGAAACTGCGGCGGAAACGACTTCTGGCCGAGAAACGCCATCTGGAAAAAGCCCAGGCCGGAGCCGGTGGGAATGAAGCTGCGAGAAGAAAAATCAAAGCTGCTTTGCGAAGAAAGAAAGCTGTGCTGAAACCGGTTGCCGTGATACTGATTGCTGTATTTGTGGTCTTGGCAGGCTTTCTTTTTCTGGAAAAAAGAACTTACCGAAACTATAAAGTACAGGTGACCAGTGAGCAGGAGGATACTGTTTCCACCCAGTACACCTATCTGTCAGGTAAGATTCTGCGTTATAGTTCCGACGAGGTATCTCTGGTAAACAACAAGCTGGAAACTGTATGGTCCCAGACATATGACATGCAGAATCCTGTGGCAGATGTTTGCGGTGACTGTGCCGTGATTGCTGATAAAGATGGTACATCCATGGTTTTTCTTGACAAAAATGGAATTACCGGGACTGTATCTACTTCTTACAGTATTGTGAAGGCAAAAGTTTCCAAAACCGGAATGGCAGCGGCAATTCTGGATGGCGGCGACCACACCTGGATCAATTTTTACAATTTAGATGGAAGTCTTGTGGCAGAAAATCAGACTAATATTCAGGATCCTGGATATCCTATGGATGTGGCACTGGCAGATAATGGCGTTGTGATGATGGTGGCATATCAGTTTGTGGACAGCAGCGAGACCACCAGTTACATAGCTTTTTATAATTTCGGAGAAGTTGGACAGAATGAAGACGACCGTATTGTAAGCGGATACACATATGATGGAGTTGTGGTTCCGCAGATTCAGTATCTTGGCAGCAATGCAGTTGCACTTCGGGATGATGGATTTACCATATATTCCGGGCGCCAGATTCCTAAAGAACTGAAAACAGTCCAGGTTGAGCAGGAGATTATCAGTACTTTTTATGATGAAAACAACATTGGTCTGGTATTTAAAAATGACAGCAAAGACAAACAGTATACCATGCAGGTATATTCTTCTGCTGGCAAACTGAAATTTAGCAAGGATTTTAATATTCCATATACCACTATCAGAATGAGTGATGATTATATTGTTATGTACAACAGTTCCCAGCTTTGCGTGTTGAATAGCAACGGTTCCGAGAAATATTTTGGAAGTGTGGATGGAACAGTGAAAGACTTTTTCAAATTGGGGTGGAATAAGTATTTGCTTGTTATGGATACTGGTGTAAATGTGATAAAACTCAGTTAAGGAGAATGAAATGGACATAAGCTGGACTTGGCTTGGCATTGTGGTGCTTGCACTGATTATTTTTGCATGCGCTTCCGGATTTCGCAGAGGCTTTGTAAAAGAAATCGTATCTGCTTTTTTTATGATCATATCCTTTCTCCTTGTATGGGTGATTAATCCATATGTAAATACATTTGTGAGAGAGTATACACCTGTTTATAATATTGTTCAGAGTAACTGCCAGGAACTGGTCATGGAACAGACAGGCAGCCAGAAAGCTCTGGATAAAGAAGAACAGACGCAGATAATGGAAAAAATGGAACTTCCGGACATATTGAAAACTTCTCTTATGGAAAATAATACTGCAGAGACATACCGCTATCTTGCAGTCAGTACGTTTGCGGAATATATAGCAGATTCGCTGGCTGTCATGATCGTAAATGGAATATCATTTCTTTTATCCTTTATAATTTCTGCAATCGTGATCAGACTGTTGAGTTATATACTGAATGTTCTGACAAATCTTCCTGTGATAAAGGGCGTGAATAAAATTGCCGGAGGTGTAGTGGGTGGTGCGAAGTGCATAATCTTTATCTGGATCGGGTTTCTGATCCTGACGCTGCTCTGTGATACTACGATTGGAAAACAGGGAATGGCTCTTGTTGAGCAGGATACAGTACTGAATTTCCTGTATAATCAGAATATATTTGTGAAAGTGTTTATGAGTGTTTTCTACGGAAATTGAGCACAAATGTCAAATAATGTAAAAAAATCAAAAAAATTGAAAAAAGGGGTTGACGAATGGCAACTCTGATGATATACTGAATCTCGCTTCTGAGGAAGCGGGATTTCATTTTGAAAAACTTCAAAAGTTTTTTAAAAGAAATTAAAAAAAGTTGTTGACAAACGAAAATGCTTGTGGTAATATAAACAAGCTGTCGGACAGACAACGACAGATAAACAACCTTGACAACTAAACAGTGAAACACATACGATTCTCGAAAATTCTTAACGAATCATCATTCGAATGAATGAACTTTTTATAACAGTAATGACGAGAGATAACTAAGCTAGTTGGTTGTCTTGAGTACATCAAACACTTTATCAGAGAGTTTGATCCTGGCTCAGGATGAACGCTGGCGGCGTGCTTAACACATGCAAGTCGAAC
>NZ_JBDPGY010000013.1:0-144172 GCF_039841815.1 Ruminococcus sp. 1001136sp1
TACTTACTCATTGCCACTGCTGTAGGTGGGTCAATTTTCCTCGTTAAAACTGGGTCAGTTTTAAGTATAAATCAACAGACGAAAACGGTCTAAAACGTCCAAAAACACTGATTTTTGCTGAAATCCACATTCAGAATTCCTTATATTTACTGGGGGTTAAAGGGGTGATTTTCCCGATAAAATTCGGTTTTTATCGGTGTGTATTCTGCTGATATTTTTATGCAAATTTATACTCCATAATATCAAATTGTGCTATAATCAGCTTATATTTATGATCGGGAGGAAGGTACAAATGACAGTTGTTGAGCTTGAGAATAAGTTACGTGAAATGAGTGAGATTAAGAATGCAAAGAGAACAACTATGATACATCTTTTTGGTGTACTCTATGCAGATGAAATGAGGATAGCAGGAATATCCCCAGCAGCAGTGATTAAAGCCGCAGGAATACAACCGTCCTATGTGGTTGAAATTAATAAGGGAATAAATCTTGCAAAATACTTGGAGCTGAAACCGGAATATAAAGATCAGTTCTGATGTCTTAATTGTGCAAAAAGAAATCCCCAGACTGCCTATATCTGGGGAAATCCGTGTTGCTACTCATATACTCTGGCAACAGAGGGGAGGTGTCTTTGTTGGATAACTTTACATCTTTCTGTTGCAGTATAGCACATACGGTTCTAAGAATCAATATAAGAAATGGCGTTCCAAGTCCGTTATATCGTATCGGGCTATTTTTCCAGTTAGTGTGCAATTAAACCACATTCACCCCTTACGACAAAACCGAAACAGCGCAAAGATTAAAAGTACCCCCCACCCACCTATATCATACTAAAACACTAGGATATATCAGCAGCAACACACACAAGCCCAATAGACCACACAATCAAAGGATCATACACGACCAACAACATATATCAGAAAAAAGATTCTGCATAGCATCCAGACTGACAATCACAGAAAAAGACATTCCCACAGCCTACCCATATATAGCAGACTGTACAATATCAGCCCAGATCACCCAAACCAGATAACCATACATCCCACAGCAGACAAGAACCATATAACGTTATCATGTCAGAGCGGATCACAGTACAAGTCCCAGATTTTCACATAGTAAATCAGTCTTACCCATACAATCACAGCTCAACACACCATACAGCCAGATTATTACACAACCACATTCCCATTTTGGGAATCTGCTTAAATCTGGTATAACATTCTGCACTACTCAGTAATAAGCCCTACAATCAAACAAGATCCCACTCTTGGCAGAATACCACACATCAAATCATCATATCGCACCACAGCCCCTTTTTCATTCACTAGGATTTTCCCAGTGAGAAGTATCTTCCAATCTGACATAACAATTCGTTCTATCAGCTCATATTACCAGACACAGCTCACACCAGGTACACAGAACACCACACCAGATCACAGCCCGACACAATAAAAGCCATAGGACAATATAAGCCTATGGACTGTATAACTCATGGATCATTACAGATAACACCATGTCATTGTATTGTATATCTCTTGTTACGGTCTGCATCACATCAACAGTCTATCCCATAATATCACACCACATTCACGGCAGATAACACAATCATTTTCTTCTGATCCGACACAGCGCAAGCATAACAGACCAACACAACCGGAAGCTAACACCGGAAACCATAACGCAAAAAAAGAAGCGGTATATTTCAACCGCCTCTTTATCATTCTATACCCAGTATGTAATTGACTGCTTTTTCTGCTTTACTACTTGCAGATACAATAAACTTGTTATCGTTCCTGAGAACCTGAAGCCAACTTTCAATGTATGAAGCACTGTTTTGAAATGTTCCTTTTGTTTCAATTCCAAGATAGTTGAGAATAAAAGCTGAACCAATTTCTGCTACTAATTCCTCTTTGCTGTATGTCTCAGAACCAAATGAAGCAAGGTTACTTGTTTCTAGTCTGTTCAATCTGTTCTTACTGCCACTTGAATGTACCAATTCGTGAAAGGTAGTTCCGTACCATTCCGGCGTGTTCATAAACTGTTCTTTAAGCGGTACAACCACTGTGTCAATTAATGGGGCGTAATATGCTCTATTGCTTTTGCATTCATTGAAAACAAGTTGTTCCCGATCCACATAGTCTTTTATAACTCTGTCTGCTTCCTCAATCGGTTCGATTTTTGTATTGAGCTTTTCTTTCAGTGGCTCAACGCCTTCAACCTGTGAAATATGGAATACATTGTAATACCTAAGAAGTGGTAGCTTCTTCTTTTCAATCTCACCTTTATCATTCTTTTCTTCAACATCAATGATCTTCCAGAAAACTACTATTTCAGCTTTGGCACCTTTTTTAATGTGACCGCCTAAATCTTTCCACTGTTTGAAAGTTGCGTACTCGCCCGGTTTTTCCAATATAGCTTGATTTATAAGGCTATAAGGTTTTTTGCTAACTCTATTGAATGCACCAGACCGAACACCAGTCCAAGGTTTTTGCCATGGAATTGTTCCCTGTTCTAACTGTTTAATGATTCTTTCCGTTACCATTTCATATACATTTAAGCTTGCCATATGCTTGACCTCCTATTATGTGGTGCTGTAGTTCCTTTGTTGAGGTCAATTATATTATATGGGTACCCATATTACAAGACGGAATAATCACTAAAAAAGGTACCCATATTTTGTTTAATTTTATGGGTACCATACAAAACATTATTTTTCGCGTTTTATTTTTTCGTCTATTGCTTCATTTACAAATGCGTTTAGGCTCTTACCTGTTTTAGAAACAAAGTCCTTGATTTCTTCTTTCTTTCCTTTTGGGACTCTTATTCTTAAATCTTCATATTTGGTTTTTCTATATTCTTCTAATGATACATGTTGTCCATCTACAATATATGGTTTTTTATCTTCTGGCATTGGGTTCCTCCGTTCATTAAGCATTTTTTTCATTATAGCATAAAGGGATAATTTTGTACAGAGTGATGGTACCCATACAAAATGCACAAAAAATTATCCGAAAATGGTACCCATAATTGTTAAACATCCCATCTTGCAATATGGGTACCCATATCATATACTAGAGCCATAAACAAAACAGCAACACACAAACGAAGAACACAGCGAAGGGTGAAAACGAAGTAGCACAAGCACACCGGAGACACTAACATAACACCAGATAAGGGTAAGCAAAGACGCATAAGCAGTTGAGATTGGTTTAAGACCTACTGGGGCTGATGTTCTTCCATAAAGATGAATAACAGGAGGAAAAAGATATGTGTACAACAATGAACGAATTAGAAAAGGTCGTGGCAGATTACAGATCACTCAAGGCAATGAAAGAAGAGCTTGACGCACAATTAAAGGATGCAGAGCGTGAGATGATTTCTTACTTAGACAATAACAACAAGCTTTCAGAATCCGGTAAAGATTTCACTATAAAAGTTTCAACTTGCGAGCGCCGAACACTGGACAGTAAACAGCTTGAAGCTGATCTCGGATCACTGGCAGATTATCAGAGGGTTTCCCAGTACCGCAGATTATATGTAAGATAAATTTCTTATCCTTGCGGTGGAGGTCAACCGCAGAAAGGTGAGAACATGAAACTTCAGGATTTAACATTTGAAAGAATTGAACACTATGATCCTTTAAATTCAAGAGCTAAAAAGAACGGTACCGTTTCAGAGTGGGTCGCAAGAAATGATTGGGGTAATGCTGTAGCTTTTGGAAACACTAAAGCAGAATGCTTGCAGGATGCTCGTAGATACATAGCACTTCAGAATAGTTAATCATCAAAGTGGTCACAGCCACTATAAACAGGGCTTCAAGCTGTGAGCGTTGACCGTCAGAAATGGCGGTCAGGTAGTCAAACATAAGGAGGAACAACAACATGAAAGAAACAAAATATATCAGCTATGAAGAGCCGATAAATGGCAGAAGTTTTACATACGAGCAGATGCAAGAAGTGTACAGAGATCTTGCAGACAAAAAAGAATATCAAGATTTTGACTGTTGGTTTACCGATATGTTGAAATCTGGCGTGTTTGAAACAATTTAATAGTAACAAATGGGGCTGTCAATTAGGCAGTCCCGACAATATAAAATCAATCAACCAACAGGAGGAAAACAACAATGATGTATTGCGAGTTTATTGACATTTCCGAATACGGAGAAAACTATATCACCTTCACAGAGTACCAGGATTACGTGGAGCCTATTTACATGGAGTGTGACATGTCCAAACAGGATTTTGTAGCATTACTGAAAGAAACCATGCATCAAATGGTAAGTCCAGTTGTAGAAAGAGCAATCCATAGCTTACCTTTACCGGATAAGTTAGCAATCGCATTTAGTGACGAAGAGCCGGTTGAGCTTCTGGATCACATTGCAAAGATTGACTTTGAAGCGCGAAAACTTGTGTATCAGTATTTGAAGCTGATGTTGACAATCTAGTATTAAATAGCTGTCCTATCGGCTTATCGGGGAGAAAGGTGTAGCCCATGTACAGAGTATCATTTAGTAAGCCTGGTTGTGAATATACCAGATCTTTTGACACGGCGACAGAGCGTGATAAGTTCGCTGAGAGTATGAGAAAAGCTGGATATCATGTTACGACTTGGGAGGTGTAGCACATGAAGGACGCAATAAAGACCTTGTATGAACACTGGATAAACGTACATACCACATCTTTAGATGAACAATCAGCTTTTGAAGCAATCAATAAAGCTGCTAAAGGTCAAGCAGAACATGATCCGCTGTACACAGCCATTGTGGAGTATTCAGAAGTAATCCAGTATGAGGCTTTTAAAGAGGGTGTGCTTACAGCCTTGAGCTTATTGCACCCATTACCAGAACAGGGGGACAATAATATATGAAGGAATACGGTTTATCTGATGAAGAATTAAAAGCACTTGGAGAAAAAACAGTAGCGAGCGGAAAAAATCTATTGTTGGGTGGAAAGTCAGAGCCTAAGCAAGAACCGCAGGAAATGTGGGATGGAGATTTTGATTTCTTGATGGACTTCTGGTTTTAGAAAAGGGGGCAGAACAATGTCAGACTTAGGAAATAAATTAATGGAATCCATGTTTAATGCCTGGTGTGATGATGAATGCAAAGAGTTCACACCGGACCATAACGATTACAGTCATAGCTTACCAGAAATTGTTGATTATATAAGCGAGCTAACCGGAGCTTCCAGAGAGCAGAAATACCGCATTGAACATGAGCTTGAAGATCTTGTAAATCGGACAGAAAAGAACACTTTTGCAGATGGATTTTACATAGCTATGGCGGTAGCAACAGGAAAATTATTTTAATAGCGAGGGGGCAGAACAATGACACAGAACGTAAATATTGCAGTAAAAACAGAATCAGGACAGATAAAGAAAATAAGCCATGGTGTGATCTTCCAGCCTGAGACACAATTCAAGGGTGGATCTGTTAAATGGTTTGATGATTCCAAGTTGCTAAAACCAGAATACAGAAAATAAATAAGCTCGTCATGGCGAGGATAAAAAGGACTTCAGGCCATGAGCGTTGATTGTTGGGACAGATCCTGACAATCAGGTAGTCGGCTAAGTACATAAAGCAGGAGGAATACATAAATGTTAGCAGAAGCAAGGGAACTGTACAATTACACGGTTGGAAATGAACCATTCAGAAGCCAGATCGAAGAGATCAGAGATAATCATACAGATTATGTGATGGCAAAAATCAAGATCAGGAGCATTGTTTTTAGTGCTGATCTTCAGTATGGGAAAGATTACTGTTCACGTGGAAAGTCCTGCTTTACTATCCAGGATATTGATTCTGTATTTGTAAAGATTCTTGGAGATATGTATGACTTATGGTGGTAAGGGAGGATAAGGAAATGGAAGCAGTAAGGGAACCAGAGGTAATTAGACTGTACAGAGAAGACGAGGTTGTAGAGCTTGTAGCTAAATATCTTCTGGCCAACAAGAAACAGGAGCAGGAGAAACAGCATAAGCAGAGAGTAAGGCAGATTGTAAATCGACAGCGTAAACGCCAGCTGATAAGGGAACTGTTGATCTCATTACTGAAGCAGATCGCGGCTATTGTATTCATAGCGTTGTTCCCTTGGCTGATTTGCAAGGTAACCGGTGATCCAGAATACTATGGGATGTATCTTATGGCTGCACCGATTGCGCTAGGAATGATCTGGGACTTACTCAAGGGAAATTGGAGGTAGAAGAAAAATGAGTGATCTTAATAGATACTATGTCAAATTAAAATTAACCTATGAATATGAGGTTATAGCCACTTCATCAGAACAGGCAGAAGAGATTTCCAGAAGAAGATTTGACCACACCCCTAATTTTACTGTTAATGATGTTGAAGTAGAGTTTAAGGATATTGGAGGTAATAAGGCAAAATGAGAAGATTACATTGTGTATTTCAGGACGGATTGATTCTTGGAATCTGGATGTGTCCTGATGAAAGATTCTATTACCATATTGCAGAGGCAGACGCAACAGAACCACTCACAAAAGAAGAGATTTGGGAAATGCTTGATTATGCAGTGGCATTCCATAAGGGAACTGGTACAGTCAACTATTTCTGGGATATGATGGCAGAATTAGTAAAGCCTGAAGATTTACAGATATTAAAGGAACGAGCAGAAGCAATTGTTGAAGGGGGAGCAGACAAATGATAGTTATTACAAACGGAACAGAGTACATATATTTAGACGAAGAGCACCAGATCCAGAAGACAACAGATATAAGTAAAGCAAGGACATTTACATTCCAGGGGTGCAGTATTTTCATAAGGGAAAATGTTAAGGCAACCAAGGGTTTTTATGCCTACGATACGGAAACACAGCGTATCTGTTACAGACGAAAGAAGAAAAAGTGTTTCCCAAAGACCACAAGAATGATGATCTACAATCAGGCAGACGGACGTTGTGTATTATGCGGTAGAAAAATCAAATATGAGGACATGACAATAGACCATGTCAGACCTACGTCATTGGGTGGATCAGATTCAGTGGAAAATCTTCAGTGTACATGTAGAACATGCAACACCTTCAAAGATAAAATGCTCCCGGACACGTTCTTTGATCGGATCAATGAAATCTATCTGTATCAGATGGAAAAGAAGTATGGCAAGAAATTGAAATGGAAACTGGCGAATAAGTTAATTAAGAGTGTGGCACGGTAGGAGGACAAGACAATGTGGACGAGAGAGATTTTAGATTATATAGAGCAAAATAAATGGAAGGATGAAATGGTTCCCGAGCGTTTGAAGTGTTTCTTCACAACATGGACACATGAGTATATGATCGGGAAAAATCAGGACGAATGCGAGAGCTTATTGAAGAGAATTTATGAAAATGCAGAGGTGGCAGGATTTATGGACTACAAAGAGTTTAAGGAATATATGCTTCAGTTTGTAAATTAGGATTGCACAGGAGAGTAGAAATTATCGACTCCCCTATTGAACTAACAGACAGGTAGCAGGACATAATAAAGGAGCAGAAGCACAATGAGCGGAAAACTTGATAGACGAGATGAAGTCCGGTTTATTGCCTATCTGGAAGCAAACCATTATATTCCAGATAATAAAAAAGGCAGTGGAGGTAGCCATTACAAGTACATATCAATACTGACAGGATATCATGTAGAGATCAAGCACAAGCAGAATATTATGATAACCAAAAGGCTGATAAGGGAAGTAAGACAAGATTTAGAGCGAAACGGATACAAATGTATTCCGTACTAGATTTCATAATGTTGTAAAAATATTATATTATCATAGAAAAATCAAACAATTTATGCTATATTTTACTTATAATCATGCAATATGATGAGAATAGTGATATTGAAAATATTTGCATAATTATTAAAAAGGATTGCTTTGAAATTCACAAGTGAACAAGAAAGTTATGAGGTGTGTGTATGGGAAAGGAAAGTTTTACATTAACAGAAAAAGAGGAACGAGAAATAAAAGAATTATTGAAGCTTGCAGATAAGAGTTTATCCACGGATAAAGCAATATTGTTTGATGAAAAAGGATACAATGAGGTATTGGGTTATGATGCTATAAATTCAAGAAGAATAGATGACAGAGAGCTAGTGAAAGTGGAGGCTGTACCTAGTGGGCTGGGAAAGATATTGAGCATATTTGGAGGAGCTGCGGTTACTGAGAGTATAGGAACGGGGGCAGCCGCTTCTTTTGCTACTGGTGCAGGTATTACAATGGGTACGATTGTTTTACCTGTTGGAATTGCCGCTTTTTTGGGAGGAATTACGGTAGGAGCGGTGGCTCATTCTATAGCTTCAAAAAAAGATCCTGAAAGTAAGCGAAAAACTGCAAATTATTGTAAAGAGTTTAGTGAAAAAATGAATGAAATTAATAAGAAACATGAACAAAAAATAAAAGAAATGGAAGAACGTCATATTAAGGATCAAAAGGAAATTTATGAGGATAAAAAGAAGATTGCTGAGTATGAGGCAATATATGCAGCTATGAGAAAGAAATATGGTCCTATGGCAGATCTTTTCTAATAATTAATGAGGGAGATTATTAATGGTAGATCATTTTTATGATGTGCAAAAAATGCTTCAAGATGATGCAGACGATTTACTCAAGCGGTCGGATCAATTATTAGACAAATGGGAAAAGGATCAGGAGAACAATGAGCGTTTGTCGGCGCAGTCAGATAAGGAACTTGCAAAAACTGAAGCTTGGTTAGAATCAATTGGTATTGACGTTGCTTCTATAAAAAAAGAGGCTGCGATAAAAGGAAAAATAGAAGCGGATAAAATGATTGCTAAGAATGAAAAAGAGGTAGCTGCATTTCTTGCAAAAGCTCCGGCAGAAATTGTTACATATGATGATTTGGTAGAGAGAGCTATAAAGCGTGGATATACCAATACCAGCATTCAGGATTTGCTGACGGAAGATGAAATTAGGATTGCAGATGAACGTCTTATTGCAATAAACAAGGAATTTTCCAGGGAAACAAAGCTAACAAAAACGGATATTATATTCCTTGCTACAGCAACGGCCCTTCAGGTTATTCGTCAATATGTACTTGATCCATGGCTCAAAGAACAACGAAAGAATGCAAAGAGTAATGATGAAAAAGCACATGGAAAACAGGATTCTGGCTGGTACTGGGTTGATACAGATAAAATTCTTATTAATACAGTTCCATTTGATGTAAATAGACGTGGAAATTATGAAACAGTGCAGGATTTTTTGAAAGGTCATAAAAATCATAGAGAAGCTACATTGGGACATGATCCTATACTCGGTTGGGTTTTCGGAACAATGAATATTATGACTGGAACAATCACCAATTCAACATTTCAGACCGCACATGTAAAATATGTTCCAGGAAAGGGCAACGTCATTCATTCTATGGCAAGTACTGGTACAATGGTAATGAAAGTACAAGATAGAGTTTTGAATGATGGAAAAGATGGAAAAATTGCATTGGGATATGCGCTATTAAGAGAAGCTATGCACCTAAAATCAGATGTAAATACAACGCATGGTTTACCGTTGCCTCTTATTAATGCAATTAATCCCAAAATGGGAGAAACTTTAGCTAAGTATGGAATTGATGCTGCAAGTGTGGGGACAGAAGTTGCATTTTCTGTATTAATAAATATGATTATTTCAATGGTACATAGAATTATAAAACCTGAAGGAGAGGACGAAAAGTTATACGAAGTCAGAACCAGAAAAATATTGTTGTATTCGAATCTCATAGCGTCTACAAGTAATCTGGTTGCAGTAGGAGTCGGAGCAGCAGTTGGTACAGTAAGTGAAAATCCAGATCTTGTAAAAAAGTCTATAAGTTATCTGGATGTTGGAGGCTTAATTGTTACGATAGCCAGACTCTTTTCTGATGTAAGGTTCATAACGAAGGTCAAAGAAGAATTTATTATGAATAAATTAAATGAACAACTTCGGGATGAAATTGCACAGCTGGACCGTATGTTGGAAGAGATGTAAAAGTATATGTCTAACGCTGGCGAAGATATTCGAAAATAGGGATTGAGAGAGCACAAAAGAGGGCTGCCGTGTTGATCGGTAGCCCATGGGAAGAATACGGCTATTGAATAGTGGAAACCTCACGAAGTAAATGAATTACTCTCATATATGTTGAAATTTGTTCTCGGGTAGGTGGCGATAGGTTGTAGTCATCTTGTAGCAAAATTAGTAATTTAGAGCAGTACATAATTAGATCACAAAAATTATCGCCGTTTTTAATTTCGTTAATATCTGGAAGCTCATTTTTTAAGTTATCAGACACAAGTCTTTTGAGAGATTCCACAATACTTGAATAAAACATATTTAAAAAATTAAAAAGGTTATTATACTGTCCATTTACTAGTTGATCTTTAAGTAGTGATAGTAGATTATAATAATTAGTGTTCACTTGTTGGGCGGTTTGATAATTTTCTTCTTCAAGTTGTTTATTTATATTTTCTTCGATATATAGTTTTTGACGAATATCTTTTCTATTTGCAAAATCATTATATTTTGCAGCTAATGCTGTCAAGTCATTAATGCAAGTACAATATTCATTAGAGTTCTCAGAATCTACCCCAAAAAGTGGAATATTAATTAAAGCTAAACTAAGCTCTGGATTAAAATATACTGATCGGCGAAAAGTTTCCAATGCATTTAATGCAGCTTTTTGGTTCTCTTGGGGCTGATCTGAAATTATTTTGAATAATTGTTGTTTTATGTTTGAAAATTCGCTATTAATTACAAGTTTTAATTGCTCTGGTGAATGAGACTGAGGAATATATTTGTTATGAAGTATATTCGATTCTTGTACTGAATGTAATTGATACCATGATGTATCGGAACTAAGTGGCTGTTGTATAATTTGTTCAATATATGGTATAACAGCGGAATCCTCATTTTTATTTAATAGAATACTATAAATAGACAATAAATCTTCTTTACTTATTTTTTGGGTTTTACCATTTTCAATATTAGGAAGCCAATATTTTGAGTGACCACTTTTTTCAGATAATTCATAAGCGGAGAGGCCATTTTTTTTCCTAAGCTCAACAATATTTTGGCGTAAATTATCAGTAATTAAAAGTTTATCCATTTTCATATAATTCACCTGCTTTCTAATGATGTTAGTGTAATATAAAAAATGAAGAAAGTCAAACAAAGAATAAATAAGTAAAAAAAATACTTATTAAGTATTGACACAAGTTATTAGGTGTGATATTATGCTAGCCATAGAAACAAAAAAAGAGATCAAAGCTCCTGGCAGAGCAATGACCTCTCAATATGCACAGATCATCAAGAATGAAGAATCCATACATAACCTTCGACAAGTTAAGTATAGTCTATTTTTCATTTCGTGACAATCCGAAACGTTTGTTCGAATATTCTGTCATATTACCCAATACATAAACACCTATATTAAATAGGAAGAAACAGCAACAAGCAACACAATCAATACCAGTACCATGACAACTTTATACCTGCATCAGCAACACAGCCCACAGGACTATTTTTATATCTTTCAGTGAGACTGCTTTATTTTTTGCACCCTTTTTTAAGAAAAACAGCAATATGTATTTTACAGAATGTAATTCCTGAGAAATCGGAAGTAGAGAATGAACCAGATCACCATATTTTTTTACACATTGGGTTACAGCTGAGATAAAGGTAGACAAAAACTTAATAGGGAGGAACTTTATGGAATTATCGAGATCAGATTTTCAAATCCTGAACGTGCTGAAAGAACATCAGTGTACGAATTATCAGGAAAGCATGACATTACAGGAGATTATACCAGAGTTACCATTTTCCAGGGTTACTGCTTACAAACGTTTGAAGAAACTATGTGATATGGGATATACCGCAAAGGGCTGTCAGGCGGAGCAAGCCGATACTTATTACATCCTGGACAAGGGTATCAAAGCGGTGGACATAAAGGATATGGCAGACTTGGAAGATTGATACGTCAAAGATAAGTCCTGATAGCATCAAGTAAAAATGAAGATATAGAAAGGAATGATTACATATATGTCAGATACATTGAACAGGTCGGATTACCTAGTTCTAAGCACACTGCATGAACTGGATATGACAGATCAATTTCACGGCATGACAATCGCAGAGCTACTGGAAGAGTCACAGAATGCTCTGGGTACACGAATGACGGTATATCGGATTGCCAGTAAGCTTGTGAAAATGGGATATCTTGCAACAGGTGTATTGGACAACCATGCAAACACGTACTACTTATTAGAAAAAGGTCGCAAATTATTCAAGGAGGATAAAGCAGAATGAAGATCAGAGAGAATTGTTACATGTTAGGGATTGGAAGCACCGGAGGAAAAATCTACAAAGAATTTGTACAGCGTCATTATAAAGGAGTTGCTGCAAATGGTAGCGAACAGGATCACAAAGCGCTTGGAGACGTACCAAACAAATATACCTTACAAGGCTTTGATGGATTCGGTGGACATCGGGAAAGAGCTATGGATTGTCTGGTTGGAAACGAAGATTTCATCAAATTTGTTGAAGGAATCAAAGAAGACATTGTGTTTATTCTCTTTGCCGGAGGAGGTTCTACTGGATCAGGCTGTGCGCCAATTGTTGCAGAAATGCTCCTGGAAGAAAAAGACGAAGAGGGTAATCCGGTGAAGACGGTGTGTCCGGTGATTGCGTTACCTGCATCTGGTGAATCTCTGGCAAAGCATAAGAACGCCTATGAGACGGTGCAGGAGCTTCAGGAGATTGAGGGACTTGGAGCCACATTCTTTTTGAATAATGACAGCAACGAGAACTACGATTATATAAATAAGAATTTTGCAAATATGCTGGATGAATTTCTTTCGAATGAGAGCTACGGCAGACAGAACAATTTTGATGAATCGGAAAGATTGGAAATGCTGAAGGATAGCGGAGCAATGGTTCTGAGCGTAACAGGAGATGGAACAGACAGCAAGATCAAGCTTGAAAAGCTGACCAAGAGTGGAATTTTTGCACCAATCGAGGACAACTACATCTGCGAGAATATCGGTGTCATTCATTCAAAAAATGATAAGTCAGATATTGATTCTGAGGATGTAATTGCAGAGGTCGGAAAACCAGATAATGTGTTTGAAGGTTTCAACGGCAGGAAGACAATCATTGCTGCAAGTGGCTTGGATTATCCGGTATCTCATGTAAAGAAGCTTGGCGAATTGGCTGTAAAAGCTAATGCGGAACGTATGAGAAATAAGAAAAGCACCAGAGCAAAGCTTGGTTCACTGGAATTACCGGAAGTAGATATAACAGAGCAGAAAGAAGAACCTACAAAGAAGAGAATGACAAAGTTGGAACTTCTGAAAAAGAGAAGAGGACAGTAAAGGTTAAGTACATCTTATGTTATGTCAGAGAAAAGTCATGTATCAATGGTGAGGATAAATGGGATATGGAGAAGCAGCATAATGACTTAGTTGTGTTACAAGCTAACGGTTTAATTCATCTGGTCGGCAAATCTGAAAATAGAATGCCAGAATCAAGATTCGTAGGCGGTACAGTTCCATGGTTTGATGACAGCAAACTTTTGAAGACCAACCGAACCGGAAAGTCAGCCAGAGGGTATGAAGTAAACAAATAATCGGATTCAGGCAGTAGATATAAAAGCTACTGCCTGGAAGATCAAAGAAGAGAAGGAGAACATGGATATGAGTAACAAATTAGTGAAGAAAAACAGATTTGAGAACATTACATTTACAGAATTAGGACTTGATGAAGATTTTAATTTCTTAGAGGCACCATGCTGTGGATGCGGTAACAAAATGACTTTTGAAACAGATGATATTCAGCAGTTTTGCGGTGATATGTTGTATGAGGATGAATGTGATTGGTGCGGACTTTTTGTAATTAGATTAAATGGTACAGTTTTGGTGACATTGAAAACAGGATGTACTGAAGAAGATATTAACTTTATGGAAATGAAAGTACCACATGGAAATTATAAAAATATTGGAGATATTTTTGACGAGATGGAATTACATAAGTATGGGCTTCTGGTTGAGGTGAGAAAAGGTGAATATAAAATAATTGAAGAATGAAACAGCTACAAAAATAGAAGTAACCGGTGAACAGGAAAACGGCGGTGGAAAATCTGCCGCCGATAATGATAAGGAGAATATGAAAATGAGTAAGAAGAAAATTGATTTAGAGTATTGGTTTTGTGTTAAAGATGGCTGTGTAACATATGAACTGTATAGAAAGGTTCTTCGGAAAATTAATGGAAAAACTGTAACCATGTTAAGAGATAATATGGGACAAGAAATGCCTATAAAGTACTTCAAAAAAAGTCTGACTGATCGTGAAAAGAAGACAATGGTTAAGCTCTATAAAGAGCTTTACATTGAGGATGCTAAGTTTAGAGCTTTTAAGGATGGAAATATTAAAGAAGCTGATCCTGAGGTCAAGAGATTAAAAACTATAAGTGTGGAAGAATACTACAAGGAAATCCTGGAAGATACACATAATACATATAGCTATTTGTTTGAATATCCACAGACTATTGAAGATACAGAGTTTTTACTTAAATCCGAACAGGAACAATTTCCTATGTAAATAAAAAATAACCCACACGGCGGTAGACTTACCACAATCTACCGCCAGAAAGGAGAGAGTGCATGAAACCACCAAAAGAATACCTGAAGAACCTAAAACACCACACGATCACTAAACAGATGTTATCAGACTGTCTGTTTAGCATAAACAACAGAGCACTCAACAGCCGTGATAATGAATACAAATACACACATTACATTCCTGATCCATACGGCAATGCAAATAAGTACCGCAAAAAGAAACAAGAATACTACGGCATGAAGAAAGTCCTGTTATCAGTCCTGGAACCGTCCCATATCCAAAAGGGTGAAGTTCTACAACGCAAGCGTACATATGATTATGAGGAAGGTTACGAAGATATATTAAAATCTGGAAACTACGTCAACAACAGTGGCTTCTACGATCCAGACAGAAAGGAACACGTTGAGTTCGTGGTGCAGATGATTCCAGAGACAGTCTATTATTTGACATACACACTAAGTAACCGGACATTTCGTGTACCACTGGAAGAATCTGAGATTAAACAGTATCCAGATTTAGAAGTAGTAGATGTAGGACGGATAACGCCAGTATACGGAGATATTACCGCAGATATGTTATCGGTTCAATTTGTGGAGAAGATTCTGCTGCTGATAAAGAACAGAAACTACACGCTGATTTTTGAGAATAACACAGAACAGGAAACAGAAGTAAAAGATGAACTGGCAGCAGAACCGGTTAGTGTTGAATGAAACGGCGGCCATGCTGGAAGAATAATTAAGAATGAGAGGAAAACAAACATGTATAAAGGACCAAAGACAAAAATGTATATTGTACGTTCACTGAATATGGTGAACTGGCTGTGTAGCCACGGATTCAAAATCTTAAAAGTGGAAGATTCTGAGAAAGATGAAAAGTTAAAGGTGTTCTTTTTTGAAGAATCTCCGGCCTTACACCACACAATGATGATGTATCGAAAGGAAGTGTGATTGTATGGCAAACGGCAAAGCAGCAATTAGTCAGTATTTCTCAGAACTTATCGGAGATTCATATAAAACCTGGAAGAATACAAAAATCGTCATGGACGGTGGTACTGGTACTGGAAAAACATTTTTCAATCTCAATATACTTGGAATATACGCAAAAGATCAGAGAAAACGTGTACTTTATTTGTGTAATCGAAAGGGGTTAAAACACCAGATTATCCGTGAAGTACGTGCTTTAGAGTTAAAAGAGACAGTATATGTAATGACATATCAACAGCTGGAAAGTTTTATAAATTCTAATACAATAATTGGTGATTTTGATTACATTATTGCTGATGAATGCCATTATTCCACGAATGATGCAAGATTCAATGATTACACGGATATATCATACAATTTCCTGAAGAACCAGACCGGGAATGTAGTTATCTATGTAAGTGCTACCGCAAAGGTATTTTTTAATCATTTACTGAAAGAGAAAGTTTCACCGGATCATTATTTTAACATTCCTAAGAAATATGACTATGTGAAGAAATTCTACTTCTATCAAAAGAAGGCTTTAGTAAAGAAGGTTGAAGATATTCTGGCACAGGAAGAAGATAGTAAGATTGTGATATTCTGCAATGCCTATGACAGAGTATTGGAATTATATAAGGTGTTCGGAGATAGAGCTTCTTATTGTGCTTCCAAGAATGCAAAAAAATTGCAGGCCATTATAAATGAAAATGTAATCTACGAGCATGAGGATGGAACAGTAACATTTGATAAGAGAATCCTGATTACGACAAAGGTACTGGATAATGGTATTGATATCAAAGATAAAATGGTGAAACACATTTTCAATGAAATTTTTGATGCAGATTCAGCTATTCAGGCATTTGGAAGAAAACGTCCGGTAGATGCAGATGATACTTGTACATTTTACCAGAAACTTTATACCAAACAGGCAATCCAAAGTATGCTGAATACTGACAACAACTATGTGAAGCAGATTGATTTGTTTAAAAATGATTACGACCAGTTTTATAAAATCTACGGAAATAATCGTAGAGTGATGCAAAGAAATCCTATCTTTTACTGTAATTTTGGCAAAAACAAAGCTGATGGTAAACCGGACTATCATCATATGAGATATAACAAATACAAGATGGATATTGAAATTTACGATGACATGAAAAAAACGTCATATGAAGATGTGATTCTAAATTTATTCGGTGATGATATCCGATCCAAGGCTGAGTGGTTGGATATATACATAAATGAGAAGGATGAATTTCTGGATTACCTGCATACTCTGGAAGGAAGATGGTTATTTGCAGAGGATCGCAAGGAGCTTGTGAAGTGGTTTGAGAAAATCGGAGTGAAACTTAGACGTGCAGGAATTAATACTTTGAACGGTGCACTGCAAGATTATTATGGTAACAAGTATAAATTCAGATTCCGGAATAAGCAGCTAGACGAGAATGGAAAACTCACTAAGAAAAATCTAGTGGATAAAAGAAAATTATTGTCGGATGGAACAACTAATCCACATAGAGATAAAACTTATTGGGTATTAGAAGAAATTAACTGAAAATCGTCTTGGGGGGAAGAATGGCATTTTACTAAATATTATAGTGAAGTGTCAATCTTACCCCCAGAAGAAAATATTTGTATTATCAACATATAAGTAATAATTGGATTCAAGATTGTTATGTCATTGAAAAAGCAGCCTGAAATAAAAATGTGCAAAATAGGGTTCAAAAAATGCACATTTTGATTTTTAAACCCTTTATTTTATTGGGATTGTAGGGGCGTTCCCTAAAGAAGAGAGATATGTAATTAATAGATGAAGATAAAACTCAAAAACATCAAAAATGTTAATATTGTTATAATTACATAATAAATCAACAAACAATCAATTTCGAACGAACAAGCTGTGAAGCTTTAGCGGAACAGCTTGTGAAGTGATGACAAGCATCTTTAGATGCGCGGCAGGAATCTGGTGGAACACCAGGCAAGTAAGATAAAAAATACTTAACTTATCTGTCGTTCCGACAGAGGCTGACGCATTCACTACGCCAAAGCTACGTTCATTTGTCATCACTTCTGAATTTTTCGCTAAAGCTTCAAAATTCATTCGTTCTAATCAGATTAACTCTCAAAATAATAAGTTGTAGAAAATAAAAATGTGCAAAATGATGAATAAAAAATGCACATTTGAGTCTGGAAAGCCGCATAAACACTGGGTTTCTGAGCTTTTTTCGTAAAGAAGAGAATAGGGGAATATAATCTGTTGTTCTGTGTGTGCCGGGAAGTAAATTTGTGTGTTTTCACTGAATGATTTATCTGATCTGCAAGGAGCTTCTAAAACTAAGATACCTATACATATTGATTGTTTAGATGGGGAGTCAATTCAGTGGACACCCATATATCAATCTTCTATGACAGGATTAGCGGTAGCAACTATTACTATAGCAATGACTATTTTGCATGAAATCGAGGTAAAAACAGATGATGATTTTCTAGACTGACAATTTAGCACTGCTTGATATTTGGGCGAAATTTGTGTTGAATTGATGGGTATGTGCGCTTACTGAGAAAGTAAGAATTTTGAGCTGCTGACAGAATCATGTTGGACTTTACGGTGCAATTTTCGCTGTGAGATTTTGCAGAATAAATGAAAAACTGAATAAGAAGAACTGTATGTAACTGGATGAATGATCTTTACTAGGAAATTCCCAGTGAAAAATAAACCACAAAAATTTAAGATCAAAGGAGAGTAACATTATGGCAAACAAAAACTTACAAGGAACAATCGAGTATTACATCAAGGGGCAGTACGGACTTATTAAAGGTGAAGACGGTAAAGAGTATTGCTTCGGTAGAAAGGCGGTAACTGCAAGAGCGAAACTTTTCAATGGTGATGTTGTGAGATTCACAGTAGATCAAAAGCACCATATTCTTGCTTCAAAGGTTACATCTTACGTAGCTGTGAGATCAAAGATCAGGAAAGCATTGGCAAATAAAGGATATAGCTTCCAAAGCGAAAAAGGCGGTAAGTGGAGCATCATTGTAAAGAATGGTGATCGGAAGATGGTTCTGGAAGAATACGGACATATGACTTTACCAGAAGTTGCAGAATGGGTGAAAAGTGCTAAGAAACTTACTACGGAGGATATTGATAAGATGTTTGTAAAGAATGATATGAAGAGCAATGTGAAAAATGATGACTGTAAGATTGGTGGACACGTTGTACCGGATGATATGGCAAAGAATTTTGGGGTACCGGATGATGGTACAGATATACCAGTTAAGAAGTCATTGGAAGAAGCTGCTAGTGAAGCAGACGTAAAAGTGGACACAGAAATTATCCATGTCCACCGTTACTTTGCTTGATTTGATGATTGACTAACCTTTTATTTGCTGATCAGCTTTTGGTATTGCTCGTCAATATGCTCTGAACTGATTTCTGGATCATCCTGTTCCAAAGTAGCATTCAGGCAGAGTTGATTGTATACAGCAATTGCTATGAGCTGATCGGCAGAAAGGTTAAACGCTTCCTCATCTGTGATTTCAATGAATTTCATATTTAGTTTTCCTCATCCATTATTTTGTGTTGATACTACATATATTATACGAATGAGACTCGTTGAAATCACACGAAAATTGAAAAAAGTTCGAATTTTTTTGAAAATAAATTATTTTTCTAATGAGAAGTAGTTAAGGATGGGACGAATGATAGGTGAAGCCCCTATTCCATCAATACATATTTGTGGGGATTGGCGAAAGGCTGGTTCCTGAATATTAGAAGTCTGGGAGAAAATACATTATGATGAAAGCTGAAATAAAGAAAAGCAGTCAGGAAATTATTGGATCTTACAAAATGGATGCAACCTACAGAGAACCGGAGTTTGCAGATTTTGTGACACGTAGGGAATTTATCAACAGAACAGGGGTGTTCGTTTCACCGGAGTATTTTTTACATATCTATGAGGACTATAAGAAAGCCGGTGTTTCGCTTAATGAATTTCTGGATCACTTTGAGAAATACAATTTTGAGATTGTAGAAATGCCAATGTCAGGCACATTCAAGTATTGTGTTTCTGATGATAGTGTGAGCGGATGCGGTATGTATAAGGAAGAGAACCATGAAGCAAATGTAGTAGAAGCCTTGAATGCTGCTGTACTGAGCAATTATCACAGTCGGAAGTACGCAGATAGCATTGTTGAAAAATACAAAGATCATATGGACAGAGAAGAAAAGCATGTGCAAGAAAATGTATTACTGAATGCAATAAGCAACGGCGTACATTAATTCTTGATGATGTGGCAGGAGAAATTATCTTCTGTCATTTTCAACAGTAAACTTTGAACAGAAGGAGAAAATTTATATGCAAGAAAATGATAATAATTCACTAGCTGAGACACTGGTAAATTACGAAATGCTTATTGAGATGATCCCTGAGTTGGGAGAAGTTGTTTACACTGGGATGGTAACGTTGGATGCAGCAAAAGCGGTATTCCAGGAGTTGTCAGAAGTAAATCAAATTGATTTCGTGGAATCGTTGGACTGTGTGAAACGGATGTTGCAACAACGTGATAGTAGAATCAAAGAGATGGAGAATGATATTGCTGCAAAGACTGTTGTGGAAACTCCGGCTGATTATATACCCTTGCAGAAAGCTAACAGAGACATGGAACGTCAGAATGAATTTCTCGAAGCAAGGATCAGAAAATTGGATAAGGAGAACGGACAGTTGAAACGTCAGCTTGCAGAGCTTCAGAGAAAGCAAGATCCAGAACAGGAACGTTTGAAGAAGATCCATGAGGCTGTGCAGCTGTTCAGCGGAAAAACAGAAGTCTATCTGAATGATATAGATAAATACGCCTGGTTGCTTGATGATTTGCAGAATATTCCGGAAGAGGATTTGGAAGAATATGTTAGATCAATTAAGGCTGTAAAGAGTTGGGCGGTTAGCATGGACCAGAAAGTTGACGGATTGATGGACAAAGTTGGATGATTTGTGCTGGTGACACTCCGGGAGGATGAATTTTGTCCTCTTAGGGGTGTTTTGACCGGATTTTACTCAAAATTGGCAAAAATGCAAAAATGGCAAATCGTAGAACCCTTATAAAATAAGGGTTTTTCGGGGGTCGATTTTCCAATGAAACTATAATTTTATGGAGATAATTTTCAAGAAAAGTTATAGGTATTTATAGGAGATTTTTTGCGGTAAGAAGCCCAGAGGAAAATGTCTCCCCTGGGCTAATAGTCTTACTTGATGGATTGGAGAAATTCTAAGCAATTTTCTTTGTTGACAGTTGCTCTCAGTTGGACGTAAGGTGTCCAGTTGTCTGTATTATCTGTTGAAATGCTGTAAAATGCTTTTTGCTTCCAGAATTTTAAAAGACCAAGTTTTTCAAACTCAGCTTCATGAGCTTGTATTTCTTGCGTAGAATATTCAGCAAGAGAATTTGGATAGTAGGGATATCGGTTAGGCAAATAAACTTCTTCCAAAAGCAGTCGTGTTAATGTTGTATTCATTGCGTCACCTCCTTTCTTTTGGGTTAGGTTTATTATACAACAGACCAAGGGTATCATTCAGTATCATCAGGTATCAAGTTTTGTTTTTTTATAGATTATATTAAAAGGATGGGGGATGTATCATAAGTACGAAATTGGTAGAAACACAAAATCTAAACATTAATTGGCTGAAGCAGAATGAAGATGGAAGTTATACAAATGAAATTGTTCTATCGGAGTCTAAAGAACAATCCACTAGGAATCTTTCTAGTGAAAGTGAGCTACACCGGATTTTGAAACATATATATAAGAAGGAACACGGTCATATTGAAGTAAATGAAGCTGGTCGGGAGATTATTCCATATCTAATTACATTGGAGATTGGCAAAAACGTAAAGCGGTACGATGTGCTGAAAGAACATGGTGGAATCTTAAAAGTGACCCGGGGTGAGGTGACTACTGAATATGTATCTGAATTTTGCGGTGCTTCTCATTCCAGGACTCAGAAAAATCTATTTGTGGATCGTAGCATTAAAGACAAACTGGATGATATCCTGCTATGCGGAATTCCAAAGAACACAGATTATCCAAAGCCATCCAAATGGAATGCTTACTATGCACTTGTGACAACGAACAGTAAGTCAGTATCAACACCGAATATTGTTGTAATTGACGATTTTGAGAAAGCAGTTATGGAAACTGTAGATGTGGTAAAGGTTACTGGAAGCGGTGAGCAGAAAGAATATCAGGTATTATCGCCTACAGAGAAAGAGATTCCAATATTGCCTTTTGATGGTGCAGGACTTGTTACACCTGAATGTGCGTCAAGGTGGGCTGAAGAGTTAAACTGTAGAAGTAAACGGACCGGCAGAAGATACATTCCGTCATGTTTCCAATTCAGATGTTTGCCAGCGTTGAAGGGTGAAGCTTTTACATTTGATCTGAGAGCGTTTGCCAGAGAAAAAGGAGTAAGCAAGATTATTGATCTTGGCGGTAGAGAATGGGATATATTCACGGATCAGATTGATATGATTGTCACGAAATCTCAGTTTAAATTCTGGAATCTGTATCTGGATAATGTAGGACTATTTGACTGCCAGAAATGGAAGAGTGCTTTTGAGGAAGAAGTACATGGATATAAACGAACTTTCAATATAGCAAAATACGCAGATGCACCAGAAGATTTGAAGAATACAAGTCTATTGAGCTACCAGCCGTTGCAGACACTTAACTTTACTGCGGATGAAGCGGAACAGCTGGTATTGGACAGTGTGAAAGCATATCAGAAAATCACTTTCAGCGTAGATGAATTTTTAAAATAATGTGGTGTGTCTGAAGATGCAGAATATATCAAGCCTTATTACCAAGCATTGCAGTATAATCACAATCTGGCAAATGATGAATATGTCCGGGCAAAGATGCAGAATGATATTAAATGTATGAAGAATGAACTGTTAAGCGGTAAACAAAGAGTCCACGGACACTATGAGGTATTTTGTCCCGATATTTACGGTCTGGCTGAATATGCTTTTAGTCTGGAAGTAAAAGGATTGCTGCCTAATCCATGGACAACCTATTCAAAATACTGGTCTGAGCATGATGTGTCTAAAGTAGATGTAATTCGAAATCCGCATATTGCTATGGAACATAGGGTGTGCCAGGTGGCAACCAGTGCTGAGATGCAAAAGTGGTACAAGTACCAAGAATGTACAATTGTGTCCAGTATATATGATACATTGGCATTGACGTTATCTGGGGCAGATTATGACGGAGATACCGTTTGTACTACAGATTGTCCGCAGATTATTAATGCTGTGAAACGTGAGATTGAATCTGGAAATGGTAATCTGATTGTAAAAGATGGAGAGTCCGGCAAAGAATTAAAGTCAGTGATTATATCAGATGTGCCGGGACTTATGGAAGTTAATGCCAGAGGTTACAAGAATAATATAGGTAGTGTGATCGACAGGGTTACGGATCTATGGACATTATCGGAGCTATATCCCGAATGTCGTAAATATATTAAGATTGGTACAATCGTGGGTGCCGAGACTATAGATTTTGCTAAGACTGGGGAGAATGCATCTTTTCCAGTAGAAGTATTGAAATTTCTGAAGGATAAGAAAAAGGGTTACTGGATGCGCTATCTTGAAAAAAATCTGGCAGCAGCCCAGGACGAAGCTTTGTCTATGAGTAATGCAGAATTTTTTGGTGGTGATCCAGATAAGAAGAAGCGGTTTGTGGATTACGATTGTAACATGAATAGGTTGTGCCACCTTGCTGAACAGAAGATTGCTGAGATTGACAAGCAGACTGAAGTTGTGTCAGAAGAAGACTTTGATTACAGGACTTTGTTATCGGGAAATGTTCATGCGAACAGAGATGTATATAGGAAAGTGCAGATTTTACAGGATAAATATAAAAAGCTGGCTGATGGTATCAGAGCTTCATATAAGAGCAAGGACAAGAACGAAAAAGCCAACATTTCTTTGAGATACAGAATGTTTTATGAGAAGTGCCGTGCAGAGCTTCTGTATATTGTACCGGATATAGACAAGCTGTTGGATATGCTGATCCTAATTTATTATACAAAGAGAGACTTTAGGGATAACCAAAAATCCAAAGACTTATTATGGAATGCATTCCCGGAAGAGATGATTGCTAGAGCAAAGAGTGAGAATATCAATAAACAGGTTGATTTTAAGAAGTTATCAGTGAAGCACCATAAGAACAATCTGGCTGAGAGCAAGAAAAAACGCACAGGAAAAATCACGATTGCTTCAATTGATAGGTCGGATTGTGCTGATAATGAGGTGATCTTTTATAAAGAAGATCGTGAGGAAATCCGCAAACTGATATTGAAACATAAGATTGTGAAGCGTAGTGACAATCAGGTGAAGTATGAAAGATTGATTGCGGTGTTATTGTATCTGAGCCGAAAGATGAATATACAGACATTGACTCTGAGAAATAATTGTCCGGGAGAGTTATCTTATCAGAACATTGCAATATTGGCTGGTGTAAATAATGATTTTATCAAACCTGCGCTGAAGAATCTGAAGGAATGTTGTGCTATTAGTATTGAAACTATGCAGAGTGGTGATCTGAAAATTGATGTATTGTATTATGGCAAACCGTTTGGTGAGATATGGTTCAGTACGGAAGATTATAACCAAGCCGGGGTGAAGATAAGGGATTACTTCAGGCTGGATAAGGCTGCGTGAAAATATTTTTCAGTTATCGTGAAAATGGAAGTTGATTTGTAACATATTTTTTATGTTATCATCAAAGGTCGAAATTTAAGAAGTCGAATCCCTATAATGGAAAAAGAGGAAAACACACAATATCTGGTATGATAATCGAAAAAAACTATATAACATAAGGAAAAAAACTGGAACCAGTGCCTAATAGGGGTGCTGGTTTCTTTGCGTGAAAAAATAACGAAAGGAGCAGAAACAATGAGACTAAATGAGATTGTAACAAGGTATTTAGAAGCTAATGGAATTTCAAAGAAATATCTCTCTGAATGTATCGGCTGTGATTTAGCTGTGACTTACAAATGGTTGAATGGTGAGATTAAGACTTTGCCAGCGGATAAGTTAAAGAAAATTCATAGCTTCTTAAATGGTGAATATTACAAGTCTATTGAGAGTGTGATGGAGGATTAAAGGATGGAGAGAACGGTTAAGTTGGATGAAGCTAATTATGGATTCCTGATTCAGACGTTACAGGAAAAATATTATTCCACTGTGGATATCGAGGAACTACGAAAAATTAATGAAATATATAAGGCTCTGGGCTGTAAGTCGGAAACATGGCTATCTATGATGGAGCCGAAGAAGAATCAGAAGGAGAAAAACTGAAATGAACAACAATTTTGAAATTAATGACTGGGTGAAAATCACCATGAAGAACAAATCAGTAATCTGCGGTCAGGTTGCAGCACTTGGCAAAAAGCTTGTAGATGGTGAAGAGCATGACTTCTACCAGGTACGTGTATTGGATGATCGTGAGACTACAGTATTTGATGTGCAGATGCAAGCTATTGAAAAGGTGTATACGAATGTGGAACTGCAGGACTGGGTTATAGAAATTGCTGCTAAATATGGAATATATGTAGGTGATAATTTGGATTTGAGAAGAAAATTAGCAAATAGCGTGATTGGACTTGCAGGACACTGGGCTGAACTTTCTGAAGATGAGAAAAAGATATTTGGCTATTTTGCGGCTAATCCATCAATGGTTATGGCAATTATGGGAATGGCTAATACATATATGTCTTGCTATATGAGTACACAGGCTGATTTTATAGAATATATAGAAAAACAAGCCGAAAAAGATAAAGCTGAACAGGACAAGGGTATAGCTGGTTTTATGGAAAAATACTATCCAAAAAGTGATAATTCCCCTTTGTCTGGGTATGGATTATCTGGTTATGGAGGAGAAACATCATGGCAACGTATAAATCACTAGAATCTCTGAAATCTGCCATTCTTAAAGAAGTCCGTTCCGCTGTAGATGCAGCCGCGCAGGAATCCAAGAATGTACTTCAGAAGAATGTGGATGAATTTTATACCATTCCGGAAGGGCGTTATCACAGAATTGGAATGCTTCAGGCAGCGCCGCAGCTTGATACTGTGTTTGAAACCAAGAATGGAGCTATTGCACAAGTTTCTATTAACACAGGTACACAATATGATCCAGCTGGAAGAGATACGGAGACAATCTATGGTTATGCGGAGGCTGATGGTCTGATTGGTAAAGGTGGATTCTGGGAAAGAAGCAAGGAAGAAATTCCGAAGATACTTGAAGAAGAAATTGAGAAGAGGCTGGGCTAAGATGAAAATTGCAATTATTGACGCTGATCTGATTGGAAGATCAAAGCATAGATTTCCGAACCTGGCATGTGAAAAAATATCTAGTTATTATAAAGAGCTTGGAAATGAAGTGGTATTGAAGTTGGATTATGAGAATTTGGAAGAATATGACCGTGTATACATATCAAAGGTGTTTACAGATACAATAGTCCCTGATTGGATTAGTGAAAATGTAAATACGGAAACTGGTGTGGTAAATCTTCCAGAATATTATTATATTGGTGGAACTGGATTTTTCTTCGATAAAGCTCCGGGACTTCCTGAAGAAATAGAACACCATATGCCAGACTACCATTTATATGACGAATGGATAGAGAGCAAATGTGTTGATGCAGAAGAGGACACTGTGAAGCAAGGCAAGGTGTTTGATCGGAAAGCATATTTAAGAAAATTTAAAGAGTATACGGATTACAGCATAGGATTTATGACACGAGGCTGTTTTCGTAAATGTCCATTCTGTGTCAATCAGAAGTATGATAGAGTATTTTTACATAGCCCATTAGAAGAGTTTTATGATCCTGAGAGAAAGAAGATATGTCTATTGGATGATAACATATTGGGCTGTCCCGAATGGAAATCTATACTTAATACATTGATTGGGACAGGAAAGCCGTTCAAATTCAAACAGGGGCTTGATGAACGAATTCTAACAGATGAAAAATGTGAAATGCTTTTCAATGCTAATTATGATGGAGAATATATATTTGCATTTGACAATATTGCAGATTATGAGCTGATCCAGAGAAAACTTGAAATGATTCGCCGCTATACAGATAAACGAATAATGTTCTATGTATTATCTGGCTTTGAAAGCACAGATGTTGTGGATATTGAAAGTATCTTTAAACGGATTGATCTATTGATGAAATATAAATGTCTTCCATATATTATGCGCTACCAAAATAAAAACGAAACACCATGGAAGCAATCTGAAATGAGGGGAATGTATATTTCGTTGGCGCGTTGGTGTAATCAACCAAGCTTATTTAAGAGAAAGTCGTTTCGGGAATATTCACAGATGAAGGGCAATGAAGCTACTGCAAGGTATCTGGCTGAGTTTGAAAAGAGATATCCACAGATAGCCAAAAAATATTTCGATATAAAATGGAATAAATAAAAAATATAAAATAATACTCAAATAAATATATCTATAAACACATCAAAAAGCCATATATTATCGGCAAAATTCACACATTTATTAAACAATAAATATATATAAAAATATAATAATACTCATTTATTTATATTTATTATCTTATGAAAACTCAATGATTTTATAACAAAATAGCATAAATATATATTTATATATCTTTTGCTTTTATGAAAAATATAAATATATTTACAAAAAAACAGAATAAAGGAGGATGCAAAAAATGAGTGACTTCGTTATGCAAATTGGAGCTGACCTGGATTTATCTAAAGTCCAGGAGCAGCTTGATTCTATAAAAAAACAAAAAGTAACATTAGACGTTGAAATCAAGGGGAATGACGATGCACACAATCTTGCAAAGAGCATTGAAAAAGGACTGAAATCCACAAAAATTGATACGTCCGGACTGAGTAAGCAGTTAGCTGACGCTTTTAATATTACGGACAAGTCTGCAATCAGTAAACTGAAATCCCAGATCAACAGTGTAATGTCAGAACTTGGAAAGACTTGGAATGGCAAAGAGTTCAATCTACAGGGTGGCAAGGGTAACGCTTTTATATCTGGTTTGAGTGATCTTGCAAACAGTGTAGCCCAGAATGCCAACATCATCCAAGGAAAGATGGGGATTTACGACCAGTTCTACAGCTATTTCAAAGATAAGAAAATCTATGTATCAGATGATCTGAAGAAAGCTTTGTCCGGTGATGATTACAAGGAGCTTCTAAACAATAATATAGGTCACATTGTTAAAGATGCAAGCAAAGGTGTGTCTATTGACTCCATTTGGGGCGAAATGACAAGCATGTTCCCGGAACATTTTGCGGATAATATTACCAACCAGGCGGATCAGATTAAAAGAGCCTTTGAAGTATTAGCACAAGCACGACAGGACATGACGCAGGTTATATCTGCACAAGATATGTCACCGGAACAGGCAGCTGGGATTAAATCAGATGCATTTGACAATGTAATAGCAATGGCTAACCAGATGCGAGAGAAGCTTCAGCAGAATATTGAGAGTGCTTCAGAAGAAGTGAAGAATACATATGACCTTGATGTTGATATAAACACAGAGAAAATTGTATCTGACATAAGGAATGCTATTCAATCTGCTACTGGTTCGGAAGATGCAGTAAAAATTAATGTGAAGATCAATGATGAAGAGTTGCTGTCTCAGATGAGGTCTGCTATTAGTCAGTTAGCCACTGGGGACGAGCCAGTTCAGGTAGATATCCAGATTAACAAACAAAGTTTGGAATCTGATCTGGAAGTTGCGTTGAAGGATATTGAGTTACCTATTAAATTCAAGATTGATGCAGAACAGATTGCGGCAGACATTCAGGCAGCTCTTAATCAGATTACAGACGTAGAGATTAATTTAAGGGTTAATACGGATGATGTGAAAAGTACAATCCAAGATTCTGTAAAAGTCGGAGCAACACAGACTGTTGATACATCTGGAATGAGTGAATTACAGAATATTCTTAATGGTCTTAATAACGCAGGTGTTCAGGGACAGAGTGTGTTCCAGAGTTTTGGCAATACATTGAAAGAGGTATGCGCTACGTTTACTGTATTTAATTTTCTTACAGATGCCATATATAAAGTTGGTGACGCAGCGAAAGAAGCTGTGAGTACGGTCAAGTCATTAGACGATCAGATTGTTTCACTCCAATTAGCAACAGGAAAATCTTACAATGTTGTAAGCGGTATGATGAAAGATTATGTATCGCTCGGAGCGGATCTTGGCGCTATAGGCGAAACGGTCTCAGAGGGTGCCACGGCATGGCTTCGTCAGGGAAAGAGCATACAAGAAGTTAATGATTTGGTAAAGTCTTCTGTAATCTTTTCAAAAGTTGGTGACATGTCAGCGGAGGATGCAACAAAATATTTAACTGCAAGTTTAAATGGATATAAATTGCAGACGGATGCTGCTCAGTCGGTTATTGACGCCATAAGTGCGATTGATTTGTCAGCTGCGGTAAGTTCTTCTGATTTGGCTGAAGGTATGTCAAGGGTTGCAGTTCTGGCGGATCAATCAGAAGTTTCCATGAATAAACTGCTAGGCTATTTAGCTACTATGTCTGAGGTACAGCAAGCAGGTGGCGCAAAAACTGGTAGTGCAATGAAAAGTATTCTAAGTAGGATGTATAACATCAAAACAGGTAAGTTGGAATTGGTTGATGAGGATGGAACTACTGAGAAATTATCTGATGTTGAGACCACACTAGCAAATGTAGGAATTAATCTTAGAAAAACTATGACGGAATACAACAGTGCTTCTGATGTATTAGATGCTCTTGCTGCAAAATGGGACACTCTGAACCAGGCACAGCAGAAGGCCATAAGTGTCAGTCTAGCCGGAAAAAATTATAACAACTTTTTCAATTCGCTCATGGAGAATTATGATCGTGTACAAAAATATACTGATGTAGCTGCTAACTCGGAGGGAAGCGGTGAGCAAAAATTTGACTTGTATCTTGAAGGATTGGAAGCTAAGACTAATTCCTTAAAAGCTTCCCTGGAATCTTTATCATCTAGTGTGATTTCTCGTGACCTATATGCTGGATTTCTGGATGGATCAAAAGCAGTTGTATACTTCACGGAGAAAACAGGACTTCTAAAAGGAGCATTGGCAGGACTTGGAACAGCTGGTGCTACATATGCTCTTAGCCAGTTAGTAAGCATGGCTACAAGTGCAACAAAAGAATTTTCTAATCTGTCAAATGCTCTGAAGATGGTAAAAGCAGCGGAGTCCGCAGGAACATTTGATACATCTAACATGGCAAGTCTTATAAATCTCACGAAAGGTCTTTCAGAATCACAAACAAAACTTGTATTATCCAGTACGGCTTTATCAGATGCACAGAGAGTAGCAGTGCTGATGGGGCAAGGCATGACTGAAGCACAGGCGAGTGCTGCGGTTGCTTCTATGGGATTAGCAAGTGCTGAAACGACTGCTACCGGAGCAACAGTTTCATTGAGTTCTGCGCTTTCTGGGTTAATGTCAACGTTGTTAGCAAATCCTCTGATCTTAATTGCTGCAAGTGTAACAGCTGCCGTATCCGCTTTTTCCGCATATAAAAGATCAATTGAGGAAGCAGTGGACAAAGCACAAGAAGCCGGTAATGCTTGGGAAGACAATAATACCTCATTACAGAGCAATATTGACAAAATTACAGAGTTACGTACAGCTCTTGATAATGGTACACTGACTGAAGAAGAGGCTTACCAGGCGAAATCTGATCTGTTGGAAATCCAGGATTCCTTAACAGAGAGTTACGGTAATCAAGCGCAAGGCATAGATTTAGTGAATGGCAGCCTTCAAACACAGATAAATAAACTCAAAGAGTTATCTACTGAAGAATCCAAACGGTTCCTTAATGAGAATAAAAAAGGTGTTGAAGAAGCTGAGAAGCAGATAGAGAAAGAACGCCATGCTTATTTAGGACAATATTCAGACAATGGATCTGATGAGTCAAACGCCATCAATAAAGCAATCACAAAGCTGAATAAGAAATATGGTGATGATGTATTCAATCTTCAAGAAGGAATGGAAGGAACAGGTAATTTTGAAATTGAGTTCACGGCAGACGCTTCTACTGCTAAAGATGCACTGAATGATTTTATGAATGAAATAAGATCAATTCAAGAGCAATATGGTGAAAGTGATGTGCTGACAAGTTTATCTAATTATGCTTCTGGTGGTTTGGAAGAAGCCAATGATATTTTGACAGAATATCAGGATTTGTATAATCAGGCGAAACAAGCTGAGTTATTTTCCGATAAACAACAATACTCTGGTAAGACTGCGTTGGAATGGCTTAATAAATATGAAGACGCTGTAAATAAATACAATGATGCAATATCGGGTGGGAACGCAGACGAGATTGCAGATGCAAAGCAATATTATGATGATATCAACAAGAGTGTTCAGGTTCTTATGAACACAGATGCCTCTAAGTATTCCTCACAATTTAAAGAGATCGGAGATCAGCTGAATACTGCGGCTATTAAGGCTAATGAGTTCAACCAAGCTTTATCCGGTGAGGGAGAAAATGGATTCCAGAAACATTTACAGAGTGTGGCTGAAGAAATCAAGAAATTAAATATGGATGATTCAGACTTTAAGGCAGCTGTAGCTTCAGGTGATGTGGATTCCATTAATTATCTTGTAGAAGCTGCTAAAAATGCAGGAATCATTACTGGAAAATCTGCTAGTGAGATTCAACCTTTAATTACGGCATTGGGAAATCTGGGTTATATCAGCAATATGTCCGCAGATGAATTGAATAATGTAGCTGATAGTGCAAACAATGTGGATATGTCTTTCTCTGATCTTGCAAAAGAGGACAGTTCGAGCCTGTTACAGGAAATCAGTGCTGTACAAGGGGCTTTGGATTCTCAGTCTATTGGCGTATCAGTCAGCTATGATGATTTTAATTCTGACGCTCTGGCTGATTATAGGGATTGCCTTGAATATGTGAATGAAAGTTTAGTTCTAAATGAAGAGAATGTTAAAAAAATAACAAAAGCAAAAGTAGAGGAACAGGTAGCTACAAATAACACTGCAAAAGCACAGAAACAGCAAGAATATCTGGAAAATGCGAAACAGATTGAGGAATTACGCCAGAAACTCATTGACAATACGGACGCAACAGGTAAGAGCGCAGAGAGCATTCAGGAACAAATTGACGGATTACTGGCAAGTAATGATGCAATTGTTGAGCAGTGCGGACAACTTGATTTGTTAAATTCTTCATTGATGGAGTCCATAGGAATTTATCAGCAGTGGAAGGATGCTCAGAATGCTTCTGAATCTGGAAATATGTTTGATGATGCAATTACGGCATCTAAGCAGATAGATGATGTTTTAAATAACACAGACTCAGATATTTATGGTAGAGTTGGACGTAAAGATTATCAAGCTTCTTTGGATTTTCTTATTCCTGATACAGTTGATAGCACAGATGAAAATGCAATCAATTCCTATTTAAGCAGCATTGACAATCTGTTTACCCACAATGAAGATGGGGAAAGAGCTGGACTTAATATAGAAGAGTTCTGCAAAAATGCAATGGATAAAGGTCTTATGGTACTTGATGAAGCTGGTGAAAACTACCAGGTAGCAGGTGGGAAGACCATGGAAGATTTTGCAGAAGGTATGAATCTTTCAATGCCTATGGTTCAGGCAATGCTTGGTGAGATGCAGGAATTCGGAGCCAACTTCGATTGGTCGGATGAAGGAATCCAAACAATGGGCGATATTGCTGTGGCTGCCACTGAAGCTTCAGAAGCATTGCGTAGTGTAACAGGTAATGAAGATCTGAAGATCAATCTTGATGTGTCTGATTTGGAAACTACGGAAGAAAAATGCTCTGCATTGGATGATACCATATCAGAGATGAACAGTGTTAAAGCAAAGGTCGGTGTGGATTCATCAGAAGTAGACCAGGCGAATACAATTATTCAGTATTGCGTTGCTCAGAAACAACAATTAGAAGCACCAGCTGTAATGAATGTTGATGTAAGCCAGGTTTCCGGTAAGATTGGAGAAGCTGTTGGATTACTTCAGGAATTCCAAACTGCTCAGAACACATTGCAAATGCAAGAAACATTAGGAATGGACACATCAGAAGCCCAGGCAAATGTGGAAGCTGTAGCGGATAAGATTAAAGGGCTTGATACGAATGTAAAAGCAACACTTTCCATTGATGATTCCTCTATTGATACAATCCAGGACAGCATTAGTAATAAGCTTACAAATGAAGTCATGGTAAAAGCCGGTATAGATGATTCTGCTATTATTGGATTCCAAGAAACAAAGCATGATGCAAAAGGTGAAGTTGACTGGGACAACGATACGACAAAAGTTGATGCGTATGCTGCTGCCGAGAAGAACAGTAAAGGTACGGTGCTTTGGAGTAATGACGAGACTCTGGTTAAGAAAGAGTTCACAGCAGTTGGACACATTAATTGGGGAAATACCTCTGCGCCTACAAGTGGTAAGGGCAGTGTAAACGGAACTGCTCATGTATCTGGTACAGCGAAAGTATCTGGAAATGCCAAAGCTTCAGGTGACTGGGGCAATAAACACCCTGGTAAAACATTGGTAGGGGAGTTAGGAAGAGAACTCTGGGTCGATATCCGCACCGGAAAATGGGAAACGATCGGTAACAATGGGGCAGAATTCCGGGACATTCCGCAAGGTGCAATCGTATTTAATCATGTGCAGACTGAGGAATTGTTAAACAATGGTTTCACAGCTTCAAGAGCAGTCGCGTTAGCATCCGGTACAAGTCCTGATATATCCGGTAAAGCTTTTGTATCAGGTAATGCCATGGTAACAGGTGGAATCAGTGTTAAGCAAGCACAAAAATCTGTTGTATCTGGTGGTAACACTGCAAAGGCTACCAATGCTACCAATACAGATACCAAAGCCACTCAAAGCCATACCAAAGCAACAAATGATTCCACAAAAGCCACCAAGAAATCTAAGAAAACTCTTGATTGGGTAGCTGAACGGTTTAAAGTTTGGGAGAAAAAGGTCAAGAAAATATCAGATCAGATTACGGATTACATTACGTCTGCATTAAAGACCTCTTTGTTGAAGAAACAGATGAAAACCATGAACTATGAGATGAAAGCTAATACCAAAGGCGAGTTGGCTTACATGAAGAAAGCCAATTCTGTTGCTGAAAAATACACTTATTACAATAGTGATGGTGGAGAAATAAATGTATCAATTCCTAAGAAATATCAAAAATTGGTACAGTCCGGTGCTTATCGTATTGAAGATATGGACACTAGCACAGATGAGGGTAAGGCTTTAGCAGAAGCTATCTCAGAATATCAGAGTTGGTATGACAAGGCACAGGATTGTAAACAGGCTGTTATTGATCTGAGAAATGAACAACAGAAGTTGTTTGAGCAATGGGCTAACATGCCTACCGAAGCTGCTGAGAAGAAGATTGATCGTCTGACTACCGGTTACAATGGTATTAATGCTGTGTCTTCCAGGTTAACAGCTGCCACAAAAGGTGGTTCAACTCAAGCAGCTCTTGCTGAGACAATGAAATCTGATCTGACGGATGCCGAGAATCAGAAGAAAGCGGATAATAAAACATTAAAGGCTGCAAAAACGGCTAATAAGAAAGCGTCTACAGCAAAGAAGAAAGCAAATAATAAAGTGAAATCCACTGCAAAATCCTTATTGAAAACAAATCTTACTGATGAACAGAAGAAACAGGTTCAAGCTGGTAAGAAAATTGATTCTACTGGTATGTCAGGTTCCCAGAAGAAAAAAGCTGACGCTTATAATAAGGCTGTGACAAACAAGAGCAAAGCGAATAAGAAAGCCACATCTGCAAAATCTAAATTATCTACGGCAAAATCTAACTACAATTCATCCAATTCTACATATAAATCCATGAAGTCTAATGTGAATACAGCGCTTAATGCTTATGATTCCGGTGATTCTCTTTCTTACATGAATGGTCTGGTTGACGAACAAGTATCTGGGAAGAAGGCTGAACAAGAAGCAAGAAAAGTTGCTGTGGAACAAGCAAACGCTAATTTGACTACGACTAAGAAGCAGAAAACAACGTCTGACAAAAAGCTTGCAAAGCTTCAGAAGAAATATAAAAACAGTAAGAATCTTACAGCAGCTCAGAAAAAGAAGATTGCAGCTGGCAAAGAAATTGATACAACTGGAATCACTGATGCAAAGCAGTTGAAAATTCTGACCACCTACAATAATGCCTTAGCAGACAGTAAAAAGAAGAAAGAGAATGTAACTATTGCCACAAATGCTCTTGCAGAAGCTAATGAAAATCTTATGACTGCCGAGGTGGAATCTGCTCAGGCTACAGTGGAAGCGGTATCTACGAAATTTGATAATGCAAAGACGTATTACGAAGCACTTCTAAGTTACCAAGAGCAATTGAGTAAATATCAGGAAAAGAATATAGACCTGGCAAAAGCTCACGGAGATTACGAAAAATCTTCTGACTATGATGTTAAGATAAGCAACACTCAGGATGAGAGGGCAATTAAACAGAATGAGCTTGATGAACTGACGAAACAGCTAAATGATGGCGTTGAGGCTGGAACAATCGTGGAAAATTCACAAGAATGGCTGGACATGCAGACAAAAATCAAAGAAGCGCAAAATGCTGTGGCAGACTATGACACACAAATTGAGGAATTGAAGCAATCTCAGATTGGTGTTTATTACGAAGAACAGTTTGAAAGAGCTGCAGAAAAGGTTGACAGGTTCCGTGATAAGTTAGACGGTTTGAAATCACTTATTTCTGATGATATGAAAATTGATAAGAACACAGGACTTCTTACAGAATCAGGTGCATTGTCAATTACGTTGGATGTAGATGATATCAATGCTTCTACAGAAAATCTGAAAACCTATATAAAGGAAAGACAGCAGATTATTAATGATTATAATGCAGGAAAATTCGGAGAGGATGAATATAACCAGAAGCTCAAGGATGTTGATGCAAATATCAAGAGTACCACTGCAAATATTTATTCTTCCAGGAATTCCATTTTGGAGCTGGTGAAATCCCAATCTCAAGCTGAGTTGGATGTGCTGAACAAGGTCATTGATAAGAGGAAAGAAGCTTTGTCAGCCAAGAAAAACTATTATGACTATGACAAAACACTGAAGAACAAAACCAAGGATATTGAAGTATTGGAGAGACAAATTGCAGCGTTGGAAGGCTCCACTAGTGCTGAAGATAAGGCAAGAAAAGCAAAACTGCAAGAACAGCTGCAATCCGCAAAAGATGATCTGAATGACACAATTGTAGATCATGCTTATTCTATGCAGACTGATTCACTGGATAAGCTGTCTACTGATCTGAGTGAGGATCTTGATACATGGATTAACAAAATCAGCTCTAACATGGAAGATATGACTAATGCTATTAATGGTGCAATTAGCAATGCAGGACTTAGCACAGCAAGTACAATTAATGCGATATCTTCTATTTTAAGGCACTACGGATTATCAGATAGTGAGATTTCTCAGTCTGGATTAACTGATATTAAGGGTTATGCTTCCGGAACCGATTATGTGCCTAAGTCTGGAATGTACCGTGTAAACGAAAATGGTATGGAATCCGTACTGTCAAGGAAATACGGTACTCTCACATTCTTAAATCAGGGCGATAAAGTATTTACAGCAGACTTCACGAAACAATTGTTAGATAACTCAACTATAGCCACCCAGAAAAACATGCCTGATTATGCTGGAATGGCGAAAGCTATAGAAAAGAATATCCAAAATATTCAGAATTTAAGTGGAAACACTTATGTAAATAATTTCTATATTGATGGTGCACAAGATACAGATTTTATTTTGAAAGAAATTGATAAACACTTGGATAAGAAAATCCAGGCACATGACAAGAAACAGGTAAGAGATTTCAGAAGTTTGCATTGAAGTGAAATGCTGCATGAGTGATTTTTGAAGGATGTAATTTTTTAGAATTAAAACAAAGAGCTTTTAAGAAGAAATTACTGCAACTGGTAATGGCTTCTTGGAAGCTCTTTTTGAATATATTGAGGTAATTTTTATGGAAATAACAAATTGTGTAACACAGGAAACAACAAATGCAGCAGTAATGGGACTTGGATCAAATGAACAGGAAATGTTGAATTTTGCAATCAAAAATGGTATCATCGACTTACCACATTTGCAGGATCAAGTTGAGACGATGAAGAATGCTGAAATTTTACAAAATCATCAATATAAGATTTGGCAAGGAAATAATCAAAAGTGGTATACATATTTACCAGATGGCAAAGATGGACGTAAACAGGTGAAAAGGTCTACAAAGGCAGCCATTGAAAAAGCAGTGATTCAATATTACCGCCAAAATCCCAAAAAAGAAGAACGCAAGATAAAAACTTTTAAAGATGCCTATAACCATTGGCGTAGTGTTCAAGATTCTCTGGTTTGTCATAATACCGTATGTAAATATAATACAGATCGCAAAAGGTATTTTGATGGTACTTCATTTGTAAAAAAGAATATTCAGGACATGACGGAAGAAGATATAAAGGTTTTTATCGTAAAAACAGTTAAAGAAAAAGAACTATGCAAAAAGGCTTGTAAGACTTTATTCAGTTATATCAAGAATACAATCTACAGTGCAAGAGTTAACAAAGCCATTGTTGGTGATCCTATGGAATTCTTACATGCAAAACAGTTCTATCAATATTGTGTAGAGAAAGAAAAGCCTTTAGAGCAGAAAATTTTTTCTGATTTGGATTTGAACAGTCTACATGAGAGATTTGATCTTGACCATGAGAAAAAACCAGATTATATCCCTACATATGCAGTACAGTTAGCTTCTTTAACAGGGATGAGGGTAGGAGAAATTGTTGCGCTTAAATGGGAAGACATTAAGATGGATTATATTGTCATTAACAAGTCTGAAAAATACGATAGGATTACAAAAGAGTATTTCATTGATAAGACTAAGAATAAGAAAGACAGAGTTTTCCCAAAGACTAAAGAGATTGAGAAGCTGTTTAACACAGTAAAATATGTTGAACAGATAAATGGATTTTTGTGCGAATGGGTGTTTGCTGATAAAGATGGTAGAATTCATGCTCCAAAAGTATCTTCTTGTATTAAGAACAAATGTAAGCAACAAGGGATAAGGAACAGAGGAATTCATTCTTTTAGAAAGACAGTAAATTCTAAATTGAAATGCAATGGAGTCTCTACAACTGTAGCAGCTTCTCTACTTGGTCATACTGAAGAAGTAAATGAAAAATATTACACTTTTGATACAACAGATTTAAAGTATAAGACAAAAATTATTGAAGAAATTGAAGTAAAATAACAAAAAGTAATCAAGGTAATCAAAATTATTTTACTATCAAACAAATAAAATGCTTGATTTTTAAGGAATTATAGGGTATAGTAAGGAAGTCATTTGGGGGCCGTGAGGTCGCAGGTTCAAATCCTGTTGCCCCGATTAGTCATTGACAAGTGACTTGAAAAATGTTAAGGTAATAACCACAAAGAACATATAAGAGAAATGCTTTGATAAGGAGTAGTACACAGGTACCGGAGCGCAGAGAGTCATCGGGTGGTGTGAGATGACGGAAGGAAACTGTAGAACTCGCCTTGGAGCAGCTGTCTGAAATTACTTCGAATGATTAGAAGAAGCGAGAGTAGACACAGCCGGATTCCACCGTTACAGGGAAAGGATATAAGGAGTAATCCCGTATCCGATAAGTGTATGGATTCTATTCATGAAATAAGAGTGGTACCGCGTAGGATGTATGTCTTCCGTCTCTTGCACCTGTATGTGTGCAGAGCTGGAGGGCTTTTTTTATGTGATAGTAATTCCATTGGAATTTAATACCACATAAAGCTGCGTTATCAGACTGAGCTCTGACCCAGCAGACAAAGAATCCTTCCGTCACAGAAAAGAGAAAAATTAAATTTACAATATGGAGGAATAAAAAATGATGAATGTAAGCAAATACAAAAAACAGTATTATCTTCCACCAGAAATCTGTATGGACTGGGCAAAAAAGGACTATATTGACAAGGCACCTGCATGGTGTTCTGTAGACCTTCGTGACGGAAACCAGGCACTTGTCATCCCAATGAGCCTGGAACAGAAGGTTGAGTTTTTCAAACTTCTTGTACAGATTGGGTTTAAAGAGATTGAAGTAGGATTTCCAGCTGCTTCCGAGACAGAGTATACGTTCCTTCGTACCCTGATCGATCGCAAACTGATTCCTGAAGATGTTACGATCCAGGTACTGACTCAGGCAAGAGAGCATATTATCCGTAAAACCTTTGAAGCCGTAAAAGGTGCGCCCAAAGCTATTGTTCACGTATACAATTCCACATCTGTTGCACAGCGTGAACAGGTATTTAAGAAATCCAAAGAAGAGATTTTAAAGATTGCCGTAGAAGGTGCGAAATTATTAAAAGAACTGGCTGAACAGACAGAAGGAAACTTCCAGTTTGAGTATAGTCCGGAGAGCTTTACAGGAACTGAGCCGGAATATGCCCTTGAGGTCTGCAATGCAGTTATCGATGTATGGCAGCCAACTCCGGACAATAAATGTATCATCAACCTTCCGGTAACAGTGGAGCATTCCATGCCGCATGTATATGCAAGTCAGGTTGAGTATATGTGCAAGCATATGCTTCACCGTGAAAATGTAATCGTTTCCTTACATCCTCACAATGACAGAGGTTGTGGTGTGGCAGATTCTGAAATGGGAATTCTTGCCGGAGCAGACCGCATCGAGGGAACTCTTTTTGGAAACGGAGAGCGTACTGGTAATGTTGATATTGTAACACTTGGAATGAACATGTATTCCCAGGGAGTAGATCCGAAGCTTGACTTCTCCGATATGCCTCACATCTGCGAGGTGTATGAGCGTTGCACGGGAATGACAGTTGGAGAGAGAAGTCCATACAGTGGAGCACTTGTTTTTGCAGCATTTTCTGGTTCCCATCAGGATGCAATTGCCAAAGGTATGCGCTGGATCGAGGAAAAAGATCCGAATCGCTGGACAGTTCCGTATCTGCCAATTGATCCCACAGATGTTGGACGTAATTATGATGCAGATGTTATCCGTATCAACAGCCAGTCTGGCAAAGGCGGCGTAGGCTACATTCTGGAAACAAAATACGGTCTGAACCTTCCGCCAAAAATGCGTGAGGCAATGGGTTACGCAGCCAAGGGTGTTTCTGATCACCTTCATAAAGAGCTTCATCCAGATGAAATCTTTGATCTGTTCAAAAAGACTTTTGAGAATGTGGGACAGCCGTACAGCATTAATGAAGTGCACTTCCAGCAGACGAGCGAGGGAATTACAACTAAGGTAACCTCCACATTTAATGGAAAAACAATTACCACAGAGGCTGTGGGAAATGGACGTCTTGACGCAGTGAGCAATGCTCTGAAGAAAGCATACGAATTGAAGTATTCTCTGGAAGTATACCAGGAACATGCGTTAGAGCGCAGCTCCAGTTCTAAGGCTATAGCATATGTTGGAATCAAGAAACCTGACGGAACTATGGCGTGGGGAGCAGGCGTAGACCCGGATATTATCCGTGCTTCCATTGATGCACTTGTAACAGCAATTAATAACCGCTGAGAGATTTGTTTAAACCTTATTTATAATAAGAAGCATATTTGATAACAAAAAGACAAACCACCGCAAATCAGTTCATAAAAAAGACTGTGCGGTGGTTTGCTGCTTTGAAAGGTAACGGCGCTTTTTGTCAGAATTCGGCGATAAAAAAGGTTTGACGAACAGAAAAAGAAAAGCTATAATAAAATCCATAAGAAGGGGAGAAATAACCATACCTAAGAATAAAAGGGGACAAATAGAAACAGGGTAAATTTATCAAAAATATTACATGATTTTTGAATGAATCATCCTATTTCTTTCTTGTTGCCTTTCTTTTTTTACCTGTTTTTAGAGAAAAAAGCTATAGAAAGCAAAAAAAACTTGACATTTTGGAGTTTATTAAATATAATTTTCCTATAAATTACAGAAATGTTACAGAATAAATAATAAAAGAAATCAAAACATAACAGAAGTGCAAGGAAAGAAGAATATGAAATTAAAAAGAAGTTTACAACATGTAACAACTTGCAAGAGCGATGCCCAGAAAAAAAAGAATGGAAATGCTCTTGTACATAATTTTGTAGCTCTTAGCGCCTGCGCCACGTTGGCAATGATTTTGGCAGTTGGAACGAAGGTGGCGGAGTTTGGTCCACGGAGCCAGGTATATGCAGCTTCGGACAAAGAGAACAGATCCGCGGATGCCTGGACTGACCTTGGAAGTGTAGAGTATGATCTGCCTACCGGAATTGCCGGTATGGTAACCAGTGTTGCAGATACTCCTTCAGCAGGAACATCTGTAACAAGAATTGGAACTTCATGCGAGAGAGTCATGGTAGGCCAGCGCGTGAAGCAGATAAAAGGAAACGTGGATGAGCTGAATGTAGGGGACTCTATGGCTGATACAGTTGCGAGCCTTGATGCAGCTGCAGTATCCATGTCTGCAAATCCGAAGATCATGTCGGACACAGATTATGATAACCTGCTTCATATAGTAGAGGCAGAGGCGGGCACAGAGGACATTAAAGGTCGTGTACTGATTGCAAATGTAATTATGAACCGCCTTTCCCATGAGGAATTTCCAGATACCATTACAGGTGTTATTCTGGATCAGAGAAATGGAATTCCTCAGTTTTCACCTGTTTACGATGGTAAGTTTTATGAAGTAACGGTAACAGATGAGACCAGGGAAGCTGTGAAACAGGCATTAGAGGGAACTGACTATTCAGAAGGAGCTCTGTTCTTTGTTCAGCGTTCTGCTGCGGACAAAAAGAACGTGTCCTGGTTTGATAAGGATTTAAAAAAATTATTTAAATATGGTGTTCACGAGTTTTACACCTACCCGGATGAAGCTAAGTCACAGAACACTGAGAATGAAACCTCAGAAGATGACACAAATGTTGTTCAGATGGTGAAAAAATAATATTTTAATAACAGTAACATTCTGTAATAAAGAGATATAAGCCGCCAGGAAATTACAATTCCAGGTGGCTTTTTCAAATTGGGTGTTGATTTAGCACGGTGAAGTATGTATAATACCTGTAAAGTTAAAATATGATAACAAAGAGAGGATGACTGTCGGAAGGTTACAGATTCCGGAATGTGTACCTCATAACAATAAGCGAAAGGCAGGAATAACAAATGCAGGTAATGTACCAGAGCACCAGAGGAAAAGGAGAACCGGTAACCGCTTCCCAGGCTATTTTAAAGGGACTTTCTGAAGATGGAGGACTGTTTGTACCAACACAGATTCCGGCACTTGATGTTTCTATGGATGAACTTTCCAGAATGACTTATCAGGAAACTGCTTATCAGGTAATGAGCCGCCTTCTTACTGACTTTACAGAAGAAGAGCTGCGCACTTGTATCAACCGAGCATATGACAAGAAGTTTGACACAGATGTGATCGCACCTCTTAAGGAAGCTGACGGGGCATATTATCTGGAACTTTTCCATGGTCCTACAATTGCATTTAAAGACATGGCACTTTCCATTTTGCCATATCTTATGACGACTGCAGCAAGAAAGAATAATGTAAAAAATGAAATCGTTATCCTGACTGCGACCTCCGGAGATACTGGAAAAGCAGCACTTGCAGGTTTTGCCGATGTTCCGGGAACCAGGATTATTGTATTCTATCCGAAACATGGCGTAAGCCCGATCCAGGAGAAGCAGATGGTAACCCAGAAAGGTGCCAATACTTACGTTGTGGGTATCACAGGTAATTTTGACGATGCCCAGACAGCTGTAAAGAAAATGTTCAATGATAAAGAACTGGCAGCAGAGCTTTCCCAGGCTGGATTCCAGTTCTCTTCTGCAAACTCCATTAACATTGGACGTCTTGTTCCCCAGATCGTTTATTATGTATATGCATATGCTGCGCTGGTGCGCCAGAACAAGATCGAAGCCGGACAGGAAATCAATATAGTAGTTCCTACAGGAAATTTTGGAAACATTCTGGCAGCATTTTATGCAAAACAGATGGGACTTCCGGTGAACAAGCTGATTTGTGCTTCTAATGAGAACAAGGTTCTGTTTGATTTCTTCTCCACAGGTACATACAATAGAAAGAGAGACTTTATCCTTACCAGTTCTCCATCTATGGATATTTTGATTTCCAGCAATCTGGAGCGCCTGATCTATCGCATTACAGGCGGAAATCCTGAGGAGTGTGCAAAACTTATGGAAAATCTTTCCAAGGGTGGTGAATACACTATTACACCTGAGATGAAAGCCCAGCTGAAGGATTTCTATGGAAACTACTGTTCCGAAGAAGAGACGAAGGAAGCTATCCGCGAAGTATATAAGACAAGTGATTATGTGATTGATACACATACTGCAGTTGCTGCTGGCGTATACAAAAAATATGTGAAAGATACCGGAGATAAGATTCCGGCAGTTATTGCTTCTACAGCAAGTCCATACAAGTTTACCAGAAGTGTTATGGATGCAATCTCCGAGGGACATGAGAATCTGGATGATTTCGGGCTTGCAGACGCACTTGAGAAGCTTTCCGGGGTGGCAGTTCCGAAGGCAGTCAACGATATCCGTACTGCACCAGTACTTCATGACCGGGTAGTAGATGCAGAAGATATGCCTGCAACTGTGAAAGAGATTCTAAAAATCAGTTAAAAATCAGTAAAAAGAATTTGTGCATTTTCTGTTGAAAAACAGTATATACTAGAGTATAATTATTTTTAGAAAAATGAATCCTGGGATGTGCGAGGCCCCTTTTATTTTTGAACCTACATTGACATCAAGGGAATCCAATATCGCAGTGCGGATGTCAGACCTCTCGTTGTGGTAGGCAGAAGTCCTGTTGAGGATACCCACCTAGCGGTTAGCTAGGCGTCAAAAGAAAGGGAACGGCATTCTGGGATTTTTTAGAACAGGGAGGCAGGTAATATGGGTGTTACAGCAAAGAAATTTGGAAACTTAACCTCTGGGGAAGAGATTACTTTATACCATCTGGAGAATAAATCCGGTGCATATGCAGAAGTGATGGATTACGGTGCCATTCTTGTGAAGCTTTGCGTTCCGGACAAAGATGGGGAGCTTACAGATGTAGTGCTTGGTTATGACGATGTTCAGCAGTACGAAGTAAATGGCTGCTTCTTTGGTGCGATCATAGGAAGAAGCGGAAACCGTATCGCAGGTGCCAGATTTTCCCTTTATGGACAGGAATACCAGCTTGACAAGAATGAGAATGACAATAATCTTCACAGCGGCCCCAATGGCTTCGAGAAGAAGATTTGGACTGTTAAGAATACAGATTCTGACAAAAATGCCATTACTTTTTCCAGAATCAGCCCGGATGGCGAGAATGGATTCCCGGGAGAATTCCAGGTGTCTGTTACATATGAATTTACAGAGGACAATACCCTGCAGATTTACTATAGCGGAATCAGTGACAAGGCGACACTGGCAAATATGACCAACCATTCCTACTTCAACCTTACAGGGGAGGGAAGCGGCAAGGTTCTTGATACATATCTTACGATCCATGCCAGAGATTATAATCCGGTGGATGAGTTCTCTATTCCTACAGGCGAATATGCAGCAGTAGAGGGTACTCCTATGGATTTTAATAAGGCGAAAAAGATTGGCCAGGAAATCGAGGCAGACTTCCAGCAGCTGAAGTACACTGGCGGATATGACCACAATTATGTGACTGACAATTACGCGAAAGGCAGTCGGAGAACGGTTGCAGTTGCTTACAATGAGACCTCTGGTATTACGATGGATGTGATTTCGGATTGTCCATGTGTGCAGTTCTATGCCGGTAATTTTGTTATTGATGAGAAGGGTAAGAATGGACATGTTTACAACAAGCGTGAAGGCTTCTGCCTTGAGACACAGGTTGAACCGAATGCAGTAAATGTGGAAGCATTCCATTCACCAGTACTTGAAGCTGGTGAGAAGTATCAGTCTTTTACCGCATATAAATTTGACGTAAGAAAATAATTACAATACAGATATTTTTGTCTGGTTTTCTTCATATACTTTTGTATGAAGAAGACCAGATTTTTTTATGGATTGAATTATTTTCTGATTGTACTGCTGGGCTGGCTGCTTTTGTTTGGAAAAGCCGCAGAAATGAACAAGAGGAGTGAAGAAAGTGCCAAAAGGGAGCAGAAAGAAAAGAAAAAGGAAACTGACGAAAACAAGGTGCAACAACGAGAGCCTTCCATTCGCGTTCTGCTCACAGACTCGTCCTGGCAATCCTGTTATCACCAGTCAGTAACCATAGAACAAAAAGGAAAAGAACATACCTACACCCCGGATTCACGGGAGCTCCAGAATGATAGTCTGCTTCTGGACGGGGGAACTGATGGCATTGCGATTCCCTCTATTGAAAGAGCTCAGAATCCTCCTGTTTATTATGGAACTCTGGAAATTAAAAAGACAGCGCAGGGGCTGCTGATTATTAATGAATTGTCCCTGGAAGCTTATCTGGAAGCTGTAGTCCCAAGTGAAATGCCTGCATCCTATGAAGAACAGGCATTGATGGCCCAGGCAGTATGTGCCAGAACCTATGCAGTTTGCCAGATACAGGAAAACAGTCTGGAAAAATATGGGGCGGATGTAGATGACAGCGTGAATTATCAGGTTTACAACAATTTTGGGGCAGATAAAAGAACAAATAAAGCAGTACAGGATACAAAAGGTCAGATCCTATGCCAGAATGGAGAACCGATCACGGCTTATTATTTTTCTACATCAGCAGGCAGGACAAGCACAGATGAGATATGGGGAGCAGACAGGTCAGCAGCTTATCTGAAAAGTGTAGAATGTGATTTTGACCAGAATATGCCATGGAGCAGCTGGAGCGTGGAAATTCCCTGGGAAACTTTAGAGAAACGATCGGGAAATCTGGAAGGCAGCGGGGAATTTATAGGGCTTCAGGTTATTAAAAAGAATATCAGTGGTGCAGTTACGGGAATGGAGATTGTGACGGAAAATAAAAGTATACAGCTGGAAGGCGAATATGAAATACGGCAATTTCTTTCCCCGGCAGGGTGTTTGATTACAGAAAAAGATGGAAGTATTGTGAACGGCAGTAATCTTCTGCCAAGCGCCTATTTTGAACTGAACGTGAAATCCGGTAAGGCAGTACAGATTCAGGGGAAAGGGTATGGACACGGTGTGGGAATGAGCCAGAACGGGGCAAATGAAATGGCCAGGGAAGGCTATGGCTGGCAGGATATCCTAAATTATTTTTTTAAGGATATTACGTTGGAAGTGGTGGGGAATAACCTGTCAAAGCGGGAAACATGACATTTTGCAAGGTATTTTTGTGAACAAAGTTCACAGAAAACCCGAGAATTAAGTTTGCGCAGCAAACGCTGCTGTTTGTGCTTGTCACAGGAAGGTTCGTCTTTTTGTGCATCGCGAAGCGTTTACTGATTATGGAGTGAACAGTAATTGTTGTTGTGAACGGAAAGAACAGTAACACCAGGAAAAAGTAGACAGAAAGCATGTTTCGTGATATGATACAAAAAATGATTACGAAAATGTAACAGGAGCAATCATATGGATAAGAAGAAAGAAAAACAGAGCGTTCTCCAGCTTCTGTTCGGTTTTATGGACAGGGCAAATGGAGACCATGTGGGAGCTTATGCGGCACAGGCAGCATATTTCCTGATTATGTCTTTTATTCCGTTTATTCTGTTTCTCACGACTATAATTCGATATACACCTTTAACATACAATATGGTCAGCGAAACCATCCGGGCATTTGTGCCCCACAATATACAGAATTTTGTGCTTACCATTGTATCAGAAGTATATGGCAGAAGCACGGCGGTAGTTCCGATTTCTGCTATCATGGCATTGTGGTCTGCAGGAAAAGCCATGCAATCCCTTACGAACGGACTGAATAGCATTTATCACGTCCATGAGACCCGTAACTGGCTGATTACCAGAATGTATGCAGTTGTTTATACATTTCTGTTCAGCATTGCAATTATTGCAAGTCTTCTGCTTCTGGTTCTTGGAAATCAGATTCAGATTATGGCAGGAAAGTACGTTCCATTCTTTGGGAGAATTATCGGAAAGATCATTGGAGCCAGGACGGCGCTTGTATTTGCCGGACTGTTTCTGATCTTTCTGATTTTGTATAAAATGCTTCCAAACCGTAAAGCTACTTTTAAAAGTCAGGTGCCGGGAGCTCTTCTGATTGCAGCAGGTTGGTCCCTGTTTTCCTATTTCTTTTCTATTTATTTTGACATGTTTCCAGGCTTCAGCAATATGTATGGAAGCCTGACTGCGTTGATCATGGTGATGCTGTGGCTGTATATCTGTATGAATCTGCTGCTGTATGGAGCAGAGATCAACGCTTATTTTGAAAAACAGTTCAGAATGGCCCAGGCATCCATGAGGGAAATGCTCAGCCGCGAGCGCGATGAGGCGGAAAAAGAGCTTAATAAAGAGAAGAAAAAATATCTGGAAAAAGAGAATGAGAGAAAGAAAAAGATTGAGATGAAAGCTTCAGCTGAGAAAAAGAAGGAAGAGCAACAGACAAATTAACCTCTTGACAGATTCACTCTGATGTGGCATAGTTATAAAAGAGAAAAAGCCAGGAAGGTGTTTTTAGGAAATTATTTTCTTTCAGAGAGAGGAAGCCACCGGCTGTAAGCTTCCTTAAGTTCAGATAGTTTCTGAGTTTCGCACCGGAGCCGCGTTTCTGAAATTTCCAGTAGGAAGCGACGTGAAGCTGCGCGTTAAGCGGCGGGAGAGCCTGTATATACAGGAATCAGGGTGGTACCGCGGAATATGCTTCGTCCCTTTTGTTGGGGACGGAGCTTTTTTATTTTCACGAGCAAGAGTCAAAGTCCACGCTTGGGTGAGATCTTGGTGACTGCCGCGAAAATGTAGGAAATACGCAAAGCGGGTTTTTCGCATTGTAAAGTCCTTGGAGCGCGAGCGCGGAACAATCCGCTTTACGAAAGAAAAAATCTGCTATGTAGATATTTTCTTACCTTCCTTCCCCCCCCTCATCTGGCAGATTATAAAAATAAAGGAGAAATGAACCATGGATATGAAAGAAAGACTTCAGGAACTGGCTGAGAACGCCAGAGTACGGATTGAAGAATCCGAAGGCCTGGATAAATTAAATGATGTGCGTGTGGCATATCTTGGAAAAAAAGGAGAGCTTACCGCAATCTTAAAGGGAATGAAGGACGTTTCCCCGGAGGAGAGACCGAAGATTGGCCAGCTTGTAAACGAGACCAGAGCTAAGATCGAAGGTCTTCTTGAAGAGTCTAGACAGAAACTGGAAGAAGCAGTCAGAGAAGAGAAGATGAAAGCAGAAGTAATCGATGTTACCCTTCCTGCAAAGAAATCCAGAATCGGTCATCGTCATCCCAACAGCATTGCGCTGGAAGAGGTTGAGCGCATTTTTATTGGAATGGGCTATGAAGTTGTAGAAGGTCCGGAAGTTGAATATGCAGATTACAACTTTACCAAGCTGAATATTCCGGAGAATCATCCGGCAAGAGACGAGCAGGATACTTTCTTTATCAATGATTCCATACTTCTTCGTTCCCAGACATCTCCGGTTCAGGCACGTGCCATGGAAAAAGGCAAACTGCCGATCCGTATGATTGCACCTGGAAGAGTATTCCGTTCTGATGAAGTAGATGCAACTCATTCTCCATCCTTCCATCAGATTGAGGGCCTTGTAATAGATAAAAATATTACGTTTGCAGACCTGAAAGGAACTCTTGAAGTATTTGCAAAAGAACTTTTCGGACCGGAAACCAAAACAAAATTCAGACCACATCACTTCCCGTTTACAGAGCCAAGTGCAGAGGTTGATGTTTCCTGCTTCAAATGTGGCGGAAAAGGCTGTCGTTTCTGTAAAGGATCCGGCTGGATCGAAATCCTTGGCTGTGGAACAGTTCATCCCAATGTACTTCGCATGTGTGGAATCGATCCGGAAGAGTACACTGGTTTTGCATTTGGCGTAGGTCTTGAGCGTATTGCGCTTCTGAAATATGAGATTGATGATATGCGTCTGCTTTATGAAAACGATGTCCGTTTCCTGAAACAGTTCTGATTTCTGGGCGTCGCGAAGCGTGTAACTGTGAAGATACTGAACAGTTACCTTTCATAATATAAATATTAGAGTGAGAAGAGGATTAAATAAATGAATACTTCATTATCTTGGATGAAAATGTATGTGCCGGATCTTGATGTAACCGCACAGGAATATACAGATGCAATGACATTGTCAGGTACAAAGGTAGAAGGCTTCACCAGGCTTGACGCTGACCTTGACAAGATTGTGATCGGACAGATTGAGAAAATTGAGAAACATCCGGATGCAGATAAGCTGATCATCTGCCAGGTGAATATCGGATCTGAGGTGATCCAGATCGTTACTGGTGCTCCAAACGTAAAAGAGGGAGACAAGGTTCCGGTTGTTCTTGACGGAGGTCGTGTAGCCGGAGGACATGATGGAAAAATGACTCCTGGCGGAATCAGGATCAAAGCCGGAAAACTTCGCGGAGTACCGTCCAACGGCATGATGTGCTCCATCGAAGAGCTGGGAAGCAACCGGGATATGTATCCGGAAGCCCCAGAATATGGAATTTATATATTCCCGGAAAACGCAGTTGTAGGTGAAAGCGCTATTAAGGCTCTTGGACTTGATGACGTTGTATTTGAATATGAGATCACATCCAACCGTGTTGACTGTTACGGTGTTCTTGGAATTGCAAGAGAAGCAGCAGCTACTTTTGGTAAGAAATTTTACCCTCCGGAAGTTAAAGAGACAGGAAATGATGAAAAAGCTTCTGATTACGTAAAGGTAACTGTAGAGAAACCGGAGCTTTGCCCACGTTATTGTGCAAGAGTTGTAAAAAATGTTAAGATCGGACCATCTCCGAAATGGATGCAGCGTTGCCTGGCTTCCAATGGAATCCGCCCGATCAACAATCTGGTAGATATCACCAACTATGTAATGGAAGAGTTTGGACAGCCAATGCATGCTTACGATCTCGATACGATTGCAAACCATGAAATTGTTGTACGCTGTGCGGGTAAAGATGAGAAATTTGTCACACTGGATGGTCAGGAACGTATTATGGACGAGAACGTCCTGATGATCTGCGATGGTGAGAAACCAGTTGGAATCGCAGGTATTATGGGCGGCGAGAACTCCATGATCACAGATGACGTACACACAGTTCTGTTTGAGGCAGCCTGCTTTGATGGAACAAACATCAGACTTTCTTCCAAGAGAATCGGACTTCGTACAGATGCTTCCGGCAAGTTTGAGAAAGGTCTTGATCCGAATAATGCAAAGGCTGCAATCGACAGAGCCTGCCAGCTGATGGAAGAGCTTGGTGCCGGTGAGGTTGTTGGCGGTATGGTTGATATCTGCAATAAGGTCAGCAAGCCATCCCGTGTAAAATTTGAGCCAGACCGTATCAACGGTCTTCTTGGAACAAATCTTTCCAAAGAAGAGATGCTTGGCTATCTTGCAAAGATCGAACTCACCTATGATGAGGAGACAAATGAAATCGTAGCACCGACTTTCCGCCAGGATATCCACTGCATGGCAGATGTTGCAGAAGAAATTGCACGTTTCTACGGATATGACAAGATTCCTACAACTTTGCCATCCGGTGAGGCTACTACAGGAAAAATGCCATTCAAGCTTCGCATTGAAAATATCGCAAGAGATATTGCAGAGTACTGCGGATTCTCAGAAGGTATGACTTACTCATTTGAGAGCCCGAAGGTATTTGACAAACTGAGAATTCCAGAAGATAATGTACTTCGTCAGGTGATCACCATCAGCAATCCTCTTGGTGAGGACTACAGCATTATGCGTACCAGTACACTGAATGGAATGCTTTCTTCTCTGGCAACTAACTATAACAGAAGAAACAAAGACGTTCGTCTTTATGAGCTTGGAAATGTATATCTTCCGAAGGCACTTCCGCTTACCGAGCTTCCAGATGAAAGAACCATGTTTACACTTGGAATGTACGGAAACGGTGATTTCTTTGATATGAAGGGCGTTTGTGAGGAGTTCTTCGAAAAAATCGGTATGAAGAAGAAAATGGAGTATGATCCGGCAAGCGGAAAACCATTTCTTCATCCTGGAAGACAGGCCGATATGGTATACGAGGGAACCGTTGTAGGTTACCTTGGAGAGGTACATCCGCTGGTTGCAGATAATTATGGAATTGGGGAGCGCGCATATATCGCAATGATCGATATCAAGAGCGTTCTTGAATTTGCAAATTTTGACCGCAAGTTTACCGGAATTGCAAAATACCCGGCAGTAACCCGTGACATCAGTATGCTGGTTCCGAAACAGGTGCTTGCAGGTCAGATCGAGGACATTCTTGCTCAGAGAGGTGGAAAGATCCTGGAGAGTTATCAGCTGTTTGATATCTACGAAGGAAGCCAGATCAAGGGTGGCTACAAGTCTATGGCTTATGCGCTTGTATTCCGTGATCACGACAAGACTCTGGAAGAAAGCGAGATTTCTGCGGCAATGAAGAAAATTTTAAATGGTCTGGAAGGACTTGGAATCGAGTTGAGAAGCTGATGCTTTTATATATTGTAAGACACGGTCTGACGCCCTGGAACCACCTTCATAAGGCTCAGGGTTCAGCAGACATTCCTCTTGCTCAGGAGGGAATTGATCTTGCCAGAAGAACAGGCGAGGCTTTGATGGATGTAAAGTTTGATATCTGTTTTACAAGTCCTCTTACCCGTGCGAGACAGACTGCGCGGTTGGTTCTGGGTGGCCGTGATATTCCTGTGATACCGGATAAAAGGATTCAGGAAATTAATTTCGGGGTTCTGGAAGGGCACATTATGAGAACTGGAAATACTATGGAGTCCAACTGCAAAGAATTTGATCTGTTTTTTAAGGATCCTCTGAAATTTCCGCGTCCGGAAAACGGAGAGAATATACAGGATGTCCTGGATCGTACCAGAGAATTCTGGCTTGAAAAAACCTCAGATCCGTCTCTGGCAGACAAGACGATTTTGGTGTCTTCCCATGGATGTGCAGTGCGGGCTCTTCTCCAGAACCTGTACAAGGATCCTGAGCATTTCTGGCATGGATGTGTGCCTCCTAACTGCAGCATTAACCTGGTAGAAGTGAAGGATGGTAAGGCCAAATTCCTGGAGGAAGATAAGGTTTACGCCTGAAAATATGAAATATGATATAATACCCCTGGCTGTATGAAAAAGGTGTGAAACGATTACTGTGAAGGTCGTGAGCAGTAACAGGTAACGTTTTTCATTAGGCAAGGGGTATGTTTTTTCTTGTTATTATTAGAAAATTGTGATATTATGATAAAAAATGTACCATTATTAATGGAAAATTCACAAAATGCACCAATTTATTACGATGAAAGCCCTGGGGCGTTCAGATTGCGGGAATGATTTTTTAAACAGCTCTGCAGATGCTATAAGCGCAGAGTAGTTGGCATTCATATATGGTGATGCCGTCGACAGACGGCATATCTATTTTGTGAAAATACAAATGGGGAGGCAGACAATGAAGAAAAAAATCACACATTCTGTATTGTTTGTTGCGGTTCTTGCAGGAACCACTGCTTTGACTTTATTTGCCGGCAGGGGGAACTTATCATCTACGATCTACAATTTCGTATTTCTGGCGGTGATCGCAGTCCTGTATCTGATCGCAATGTTTGGCGGAATGTTCCGTATGAATAATCTGAGTACGGCATTCCACAGAGCAGTAGAGGAGCTGAACAGTATGTTCAAGACTCCCGGGAAGACAGATCCCAGGAATCTTACATATTTAGGCGAGCTCTTCGATGATAAATATCTGGATCAGAAGATGGACAGCTTTACAGACAGCATTAACAATAGTAAAGAAGGTCTTGGGGATATTGAGGAATTTATTAATGAAGATGAGCTGGATATCCATGTTCATAAGAAGCTTCTGGAAATGGTTCCGGATATCTTTACCAGTCTTGGTATTTTAGGTACTTTCCTTGGTCTTGTCTGGGGTCTTCGCGATTTCCAGCCTACAGATTACAGCGCCATGACTTCTTCTGTAGAAGCGCTGGTGGAAGGTATTAAAGTAGCATTCCTTACCTCTATTTATGGTATCTCTTTTTCCATTATTTATACCTTTGGGATGAAGGGAGAGTATTCATCCATGACAGAGGAGCTTCAGGGATTCCTTGAAAAGTTTCATTCTTATGTAATGCCTACAGCGGAGAATGAGTCCAGAAATCTGCTGCTTGCAAGCCAGAAGCTGCAGACAAGCGCCATGAAACAGATGGCAGAGCAGTTTTCCGTTCAGATGGCAGACAGCTTTGAGAAGGTTATCACACCTACCTTCCAGAAGATGAATGATTCTCTGGATATGCTGGTTTCTTCTGTAACCAGATGTCAGGAGGATGCTATTCGTGAAATATCGGACGAATTTTTAAAACAGATGAACAATTCTTTCCATATGCAGTTCCGTGATTTCAACGTGGCACTGGATCAGCTGAAAAAGGCACAGAAAGAGAATACAGCTTATACTTCTGCCATGTACCAGACTATGAGCCAGAAGCTTTCTGAGACCTATGACAAGCAAGACAAAGCCATTACAGATATGGTAAGGGAGATGGGAGGTATGCAGACCCGCTACATGTCTACTGCCAATCGTATCCTTTCTGAGAATCAGGAGATCCAGAAGATGCAGCAGCAGGATTATCAGCATATTGTGGATTATCTGAAGGATGCCGAGAAATCTGCAGCTAAGTTCTGGGTTGCCTGCAACCAGGCAATGCAGAAATATGTTGAAACAGCAGCTTCTTCTATTGAGAGAGTAGGGGCTACAGGTCAGGCAAGTGCAGATCTGATCCAGGCAAACAGCAAGATGGCAGAGCAGTTTACGGCCCAGATGGAGGATTTTGCCCAGTATCAGAGACTTTCCTATAAAACAATGGAACAGGTCCGCAAGCTCCTCAGTGAGGTGACTGCAGCGAATACCAGAGATGTATCTCTGATCGCAAGCGGAAGAAATGATTCTGTAGAGAAGCTGGGCAATCTGATTGCTCAGCAGAATGAGGGACAGCAGGCTCTTCTTGAGGAAATCAACAAGAACATGAAAGAGCTTTCCAAGGCGGCACAGAAAGGAAAATTTGGCTTATTCAGATAAGAGGAGATAGACATGCGCAAAAAAAGAAAATCAGGGGATGGAGGCTTTAATATATGGCGCTCTTATTCCGATGTTATGGCCGGCGTTCTGCTTCTTTTCATACTGATCATGTCATTGACGCTTTTCCAGGCTCAGAAGAGCTACGACGAGAGTATTCAGGAGAGAGATGAGAAGCTGGCTCTGCAGGCAGAGTATACGGCTGATCTTCTTGCCAAGCAGAATACCATTGAAGAACAGGAAGGAACTATTAAGACCAAAGATGAGAAGCTGACTGCACTGGCACAGACTCTGGCAGAGCAGGAAGCCAAGTTAAAAGAGCAGCAGGCTCTTCTGAATCAGCAGCAGACGGATCTGGATGAGAAGACCACGCAGCTTAGTGAGCAGCAGACAAAGATCGATAATATTATTGGTGTCAAGGCTGAAGTTGTGGAAGCACTTCAAAAAGAATTCCAGAAAAATAATATCAATGTAAATCTGGATTCCCAGACTGGTGCATTGACACTGGATGCCAGTGTATTGTTTGATGTTGATGAGTCGGAGCTTACAGATGCTGGTAAGGAAGCACTCCGAAACGTACTTCCGATTTACTGTAAGGTGTTGATGGAGGATACTTATAAGAATTATCTTGCTGAGATCATTATTGACGGTTATACAGATACAGATGGTGATTATGCGTATAACCTGGAACTTTCCCAGCAGCGTTCACTTGCAGTGGCGCAGTATCTTCTTGATATTCAGGGGGAGTTTCTGACTGAGGACCAGAGCCTGAATCTGCAGGATTACCTGACTGTAAACGGACATTCCATGGCGAATCCGATTCTGGATGCAGATGGAAATGTAGATAAAGAGGCTTCCCGTCGTGTTGAGGTCAAATTCAGACTGAAGGATGACGAGATGATCGAAGAACTGAGTAAGATCATGGCGGGAAGTGAAGAGAGTGCAGCAGATACTGCCACAGAGGCAGGCGCAGATGCTACAGCTAATTAGTTACATATAATTTTCAAAAGCAAAAGAGTATTTCAAATTCTTAGATCAGAGAAAATGAAATACTCTTTTTGCGTTTGAAACTTTTTTAACTGTTTGCGTGGGAAAATGAAAACAGTTGAAAAAATATGAACAATTACTGTTCGCTGGGTGAACAGCAACATGAATGTTACTGTTCATTGGTAACGTTCCGCGAGGTGTTTTTTGTGAACAAAGTTCACAGAAAACCCGAGAATTGCGGCGCGAAATCATGCGAATGCATGATTTCTGTGCATCGCGAAGCGCGTTACTGGTCACGGAGTGAACAGTAACACATGAATTGCAGGAGGTAGAGCCTTCTATAGAAAATTAGTTGCAATTTATCTGTTTCAAGTATAAAATGAGAAACAGAGTGAGTTTATATCATGTTTTACAAAAGAAAAAGTACTGCTGTAGCATTCGCAGCAGTCACAGATAAAAGGAGAGAGTGAAATGTCAACAAAAATCGGACGTAATGATCCATGCTGGTGCGGCAGTGGAAAGAAATATAAAAAATGCCATGAGGCTTTTGATGCGAAAGTAGAAATCCTGCGTCAGAAAGGATATCCGGTTCTGGATCATAAACTGATCAAGACTCCAGAGCAGATTGAGAAGATTAAAGAGAGCTGTCGAATCAATGTTGCAGTACTTGATTATGTGGCAGAGCATATTAAAGCTGGTGTATCAACAGAAGAAATCGATCATTGGGTACATGAGGAAACTGTGCGTCATGGAGGAATCCCGGCACCGTTGAATTATGAAGGGTTTCCAAAGAGCGTGTGTACTTCTGTGAATGAGGTGGTATGCCACGGAATTCCATCTGAGGATGAGATCCTGAAGGACGGTGATATAGTGAACGTAGACGTTTCTACAATTTACAATGGCTATTTTTCTGACTCATCCCGTATGTTTTGTATTGGAAATGTAAGTCCTGAGAAAGAAAAACTGGTCCGCGTAACCAAAGAATGTGTGGAAATCGGTATTTCCAAGGTAAAACCATGGGAACCTATTGGAAATATGGGTCACGCTGTTCATATGCATGCACTTGAAAATGGCTACACAATTGTAAAAGAAATCGGCGGACATGGCGTTGGCCTGGAATTCCATGAGGATCCCTGGGTAAGCTATACTTCCGAAGAGAACAGCGGCGTGATCATGGAGCCGGGAATGATGTTTACCATTGAGCCTATGGTAAATATGGGAAGCGATGAAGTATATACAGATGAGGAAGATGACTGGACAGTACGCACTGAGGACGGTATGCCTTCTGCCCAGTGGGAAGTAACCGTACTGGTAACAGAGGATGGCTGCGAGGTTATCTGTTGGTAATGGTTTTGGAAGGTTGTCTTTGAAAAAAATTTGTGACTTGTTTTATGGGCTTTTTATAAAAATAATGGTTGCAAACAGAAAATAATTATAGTATAATCACTTATGTTGTGAAAAAAGATGGTCCGCTGTTACCGTGATGGGTATTAAGAACATCCAGAGAATAAGGAGAGAATAAAATGAACGAAATTATTAAAAACATCGAAGCAGAACAGCTGAAAAAAGACGTACCGCAGTTTAACGTAGGTGATACCGTAAGAGTACACGCACTGATCAAAGAGGGTAACCGTGAGCGTATCCAGATCTTCGAGGGAACTGTATTAAAGAAACAGGGCGGAAGCACCAGAGCTACTTTCACAGTAAGAAAAGCTTCCAACGGCGTTGGCGTTGAGAAAACATGGCCGCTTCATTCCCCACACGTAAAAGAAGTAGAAGTTATTCGTCGTGGTAAAGTTCGCCGTGCGAAACTGAACTACTTAAGAGACCGTGTAGGTAAAGCTGCTAAGGTTAAAGAGCTTGTTAAATAATTTCAATCGAAAATTGCTGATTGCTGTTCACTGGTGATGTTCCGCGAAGTGCTTTCGTGAACGAAGTGAATACGAACAGTGACATTTGCTGCGCAGATGGCCGTGATGACTGTCTGGGCAGCATTTTTTTGATTATTTTTTCTTTTTCTTTTTCGGGATATGTGATAAGATAATAAAGTATCTGGCCTGAGATGAAAAAAGTGTTTTGGAACCAGATGTAGGACATGCAATTATGACACGAATGGAGTAGATATGAGCGACAGAAGAAATAAAAGAGAAAAAGAGCAGTTGTTCAACATGCCGGAAATTGCAAAACTGGAGAAAAAATCTTTTTCTGGTACCATGGAGAAATTGGAAGACAGTAAACTGAAAAAAGTTTTGATCTGGGTATTCGAGATCGCAGTTACACTAATCTTTGCAGTGCTGACCTCCATGATGCTATTTCAGTCTGTGACGATGCAGGAGAGCTCCATGGAGCCTACTCTGGCAGTTGGAAGCCGGTATTTTGTAAACAAGCTTGCTTATAAAGCATCCTCGCCGAAACGTGGCGATATTATTGTATTCCGCACAAATGCAAGTGATGATGCGGCTCTTCATATCCGCCGTGTGATTGGACTTCCAGGTGAGACCATTCAGATTGTGAATGGAAGAATTCTGATCAATGGAGAGACATATAAAGAAGGCAAAGATTTTCCCACGATCAACAATCCGGGAATGGCAGCCAATGCCATTACACTGGAAGCGGGAGAGTACTTTGTCCTGGGCGATAACCGTAATAACAGCGAAGACAGCCGTTATGGCGATATCGGACGAGTGAATAAGAAATATATAACTGGTAAGCTCTGGTTCCAGATATCCCCGAAGAAAGACATAGGGCCGTTGAATAATTAAACTGTGAGACTTTTATAAAAAATAAGTGATTGTTCAGCACGTTCGCGGTTACACGCTTTGTGGAACGGTATCTGCTGAACAGCTGTAAGAATGAGGTAAATATGAACGTACAATGGTATCCTGGTCATATGACCAAAGCGAAAAGACAGATGCAGGAGGACATTAAGCTGATCGACCTGATCATTGAGCTTGTGGACTCCAGAGTTCCCCTTGCAAGCCGGAATCCGGATATTGACGAGCTTGGGAAAAATAAAGCAAGGCTGATTCTTTTGAATAAATCAGACCTTGGAGATGAACGCCAGAATGAAGCATGGAAAGCTTATTTTCAGGGGAAGGGGTTCTATGTGGTAAAAGTAGATTCCCGTAGCGGCTCTGGTATGAAAGCAATTCAGGCGGCTATTCAGGAAGCCTGCAAGGAGAAAACGGAGAGGGACAGAAGAAGAGGAATCAAAAACCGCCCGATCCGTGCTATGGTAGTAGGAATTCCTAACGTTGGTAAGTCTACTTTTATCAATACTTTTGCTGGAAGAGCATGCGCCAAGACGGGAAACAAGCCAGGTGTAACCAAGGGCAAACAGTGGATCCGCCTGAATAAGAATGTGGAGCTTCTGGATACTCCTGGGATTCTCTGGCCCAAGTTTGAAGATGAGGCAGTGGGAATGCGCCTTGCCTATATTGGCTCTATCAAGGATGATATTCTGAATATGGAGGAGCTTTCCCTTACGCTTATTGATTTTCTTCGGGAAAAATATTCTGGTGTATTGGAAAAACGCTATCAGATTCAGGAGGAAGGTACAGCTGTGCAGATATTAGAAGCAATCGCGCGTTCCAGAGGATGTCTGAAGAAGGGGGAGGAGCTGGACTATGCCAAGGCTTCTCTGATTCTGTTCGATGACTTCCGCTCTGGAAAGATTGGAAGAATCACTTTGGAGTGGGTGCTGGAAGAAGGTAAATAATATGCAGAAAATCGGAGAAATAAAGTGTGAAATCCAGGCTGCTGAACCGGGAGAATATGCCACTCTTTTTGAAAAATACAAAGAGGATACAAGAAGTGGAGTCAGGAAGCTTCTGGAGCAGCTTCATAAGAAAGAAGAGGCTTACCAGAAGGAACTTCTGCGCACAGAAAAGATGAAGGAATTTGAGCGCAAATACGAAGATTTGGGCTATGTGTGCGGAATTGATGAAGTTGGAAGAGGCCCGCTGGCAGGTCCTGTTGTAGCGGGGGCTGTTATTTTGCCAAGAGACTGCAAAATCCTGTATCTGAATGATTCCAAACAGTTGAGCGCTAAAAAAAGGGATGAATTGTATGATGTGATCATGGAGAATGCGGTAGCTGTTGGAATCGGAATGGCAAGTCCCCGGAGAATTGATGAGATCAATATTCTTCAGGCTACCTATGAGGCAATGCGTGAGGCTGTCAGCAAGCTGGAGCCGGTGCCGCAGATTCTTCTCAATGACGCAGTAACCATTCCCGACGTGACCATACCTCAGGTGCCGATCATAAAAGGGGATGCCAAGAGTATTTCCATTGCAGCTGCCAGCATTGTAGCTAAGGTCACAAGAGATCGGATGATGGTAGAGTACGATAAAGTGATGCCGGAATATGGCTTTGCCTCAAATAAGGGGTATGGAGCTGCAGCACATATTGAAGCCTTGAAAAAATATGGTCCAAGTCCGATTCACAGGGCAACTTTTATAAAGAATTTTATAGGATAATGTGAAATTTTGAAAAGGCTGATGGTCCGGATATGAATATGTTCTGCGGTTATGAATACAAAAGATACCTACACAGAAGTATATATGGGAGTTTTTATGCAGAAAAACAAGCGAAAAGTAGGTGCTTTTTATGAAGAAATCGCTGCAGATTATCTGGTTTCCCAGGGCGTGATGATTCTGGAGCGAAATTACAGGAACTGGCTGGGGGAAATCGACCTGATCGGAATGACTGCTGATGGATGGTTGATTTTTGTGGAGGTTAAGTACAGAAGTTCGGAACGCTCAGGAAGTCCGCTGGCAGCAGTGAACGGCAGAAAGCAGCTGGTGATTTCCAAGGTGGCAGTGGAATATTTGAAGAATCATTACAGAAGCATGGATGTGAGATGCAGGTTTGATGTGGTGGGAATCAACGGCGATAAGATTTGTTGGATAAAAAATGCCTTTGATTTCTGTCAGTGAGCCAGAGCCTGTTTGAAAAAATATTCCTGCAATCTGTATGCCTCACTTTGCGGTATACTATGCCAGAATTCTGTTGACGTAGCTCGCTGCGGCGCCCTTATCCGGACAAAATCTCCCACAAATTGTGACGCACATCTTGCAGAAAGCCTTTTTCAAACACGCTCTAGAGAATGAATTCTTAACAGGTTCGAGAAGAACTGTGAGATCAGAAGAAGAGGAGAATCAGATGAAGATTAAATGGCATAACGAAAATAAACTTCATATGCAAGTAAAAGAAAATAATGGAGTCACCTATCTTACTTATCCCTCTTTTGAACAGTTCCCGGATATTGTGCATTGTTTCAGTACAAGACTTGGCGGTGTAAGCCAGGGAATTTTTTCATCTATGAATCTTAGCTTTACAAGAGGTGATGAAGAAAACGCGGTAAAAGACAATTATCGCAGACTTAGTGCAGCGGTAGGCTTTTCTTTGGAAGATATTGTCACATCTGATCAGACACACACTACAAACGTGCAGCTGGTGGGGGCAGAAGACAGGGGGAAAGGTGTAACGCGTCCAAGAACATATAAAGATGTGGATGGAATGATCACCAATGTTCCAGGTGTTGTTTTATGCACCTTTTATGCAGATTGTGTGCCGCTGTATTTCGTAGATCCGGTTCACAAAGCCATAGGCTTGTCTCATTCCGGATGGCGTGGGACAGTTGGGAAAATCGGTAAGGTGACTATAGAGAAAATGGCAGAGCAGTTTGGCTCAGATCCGGAGGAGATTTTTACGGCAATTGGTCCCTCCATCTGTCAGGACTGCTATGAAGTAAGCGAAGATGTGATTCTGGAATTTCAGAAAGCTTTTGAAGAGAAATACTGGGAAAAGCTTTTTTATAAAAAGAAGAATGGTAAGTACCAGCTGGATCTTTGGGAAGCAAACCACATTATTTTTCTGGAGGCAGGAATAAAAGAAGAGCATATTTCCATGCCTGGAATTTGCACCTGCTGCAATCCGGAATTCCTCTTTTCCCACAGGGCATCCCATGGAAGGAGAGGAAATCTGGCAGCTTTTCTGGGCATTCGTCGGGAAAAATGATGTTACAGACAAGTGCAGATGCGTTTTACTGCCCATGTGAATAAGTAAATATAAAGAAGCCCTGTACCACAAACGAGATAATGTGGAACAGGGCTTTGTTTGCTTATTGTCTATTACTGATTTACACGCTTCATCAGATCCATGATCTTTTCATTGCTGGAACGAACCTTCTCAACAGAAACATCGTGGTTGATGATATCCATAATACTTGCAAGATATTTGCTCATATTTGCTTCCACATAGTAAGGTCTGGTAAGAAGCTCCGGAATACGGTAGTTCAGGTTGGTTGTGATAACCTTGTCAATCCAGCCTTTCTCATAGTAAGCGTCAAATTTATCCATACCTTCTGTGAACAGACCGTAAGTAGTGCAGATGAATACACGGTTGGCGTGACGTTCTTTGATCTGTTTGGCAACGTCAAGCATACTTTCTCCAGAAGAAATCATGTCGTCGATGATAACAACGTCTTTACCTTCTACAGAGTCGCCAAGGAACTCATGAGCTACGATGGGGTTCTTGCCATTTACCACTGTGGAATAATCACGTCTCTTATAGAACATGCCCATATCAACGCCCAGAATATTGGAAAAATATACGGCTCTGGACATAGCACCCTCATCCGGACTGATGATCATGAGATGATCATTGTCAACCTGGAAATTGTCAACGTTCTTTATCAGAGCTTTCAGGAACTGATAGGTTGGGAAAAAGTTGTCAAAACCATTTAACGGAATGGAGTTCTGCACACGCGGGTCATGAGCATCAAACGTGATGATATTGGATACGCCCATATCACTTAATTCACGAAGTGCCAGTGCGCAGTCAAGAGATTCTCTCTTCTTACGTCTGTGCTGACGGCCTTCATAAAGGAATGGCATGATTACATTGATACGATGTGCCTTACCTGTAGCTGCGGAAATAATTCTCTTCAGATCCTGAAAGTGGTTATCCGGAGACATGTGATTCTCGTGACCGCAGACAGTGTATGTGGAACTGTAGTTGGTAACGTCTACCATAATGTAAAGGTCGGTTCCTCGGACAGATTCCTTAATGATTCCCTTACCTTCACCGGTACCGAAACGCGGACATTCGCACTCCACGATAAAAGAGTCTTCGCTGTATCCCTGTGGAACATTGTCAAGGCCCTTCTTTTCTACAAGTTCCTTACGGAATTTTACCAGGTTTCTGTCTACCTCCTCTGCAAGTTCGCGGCAGCCCTCCAGCGCAGCGATACGAATAGGTGCGACAGGCATAGATTTCTCAAGCAATTCTATGTTCGGCATGATATTCCTCCTAAGTAGTATGCTAATTATCGATTCGATTATCTGCAAAAAAATGGGGACACATGTCCTTTACCTTTGCAGATCTCTTCTTTATATTTATAACATTTGCCCTAAATGCCGTCAAGGAATTTATTGATTTTTACTTGAAAAATTACCCGGACGTGAGCAGGAAATGAAAGTTTTTGTTGTGTTTTTCGGGAAAACTTGTTATATTAAAAATAATGGCTTTATTATGCTGAGCCAGAGATGGACGATCTGTGATGTTGTATTCGGGTCTCTGAATCTAAAAATGTATTTGAAAAATGATTTTTCAAACAGATTCTGGAACAGAGCTGACGCGACAGATCGCATTTGACTTATAATGGAGATAAATGTGAAGAAACAAAATAAACACGTGATTGCAATTGTGCAGGATGGAAGTATCGCACAGGAACTGGAGCTTGTGCCGGGAGATATACTGCTCACTGTAAACGGTCAGCCTGTGGAAGATATATTTGACTACCGATATCTGATGAATGAAGAATTCGTTGTTCTGGAAGTGGAAAAGGCAAACGGAGAGATCTGGGAGCTGGAGGTGGAGAAGGAATATGAAGAAGACCTTGGGATTACCTTTGAGAAGGATCTGATGGATGATTATCGTTCCTGTTCCAATCACTGCATTTTCTGTTTTATTGACCAGATGCCGCCTGGAATGAGAGATACTCTTTATTTTAAAGATGATGATTCCAGATTGTCCTTCATACAGGGAAATTATGTGACCCTGACCAATATGAGTGATCATGATATAGACCGGATCATCCGGTACCATCTGGAGCCCATTAATATTTCCATCCAGACCATGAATCCGGAACTGAGATGTAAAATGCTCCATAACCGCTTCGCCGGGGATGCATTGAAGAAGCTTCAGAAACTGTATGATGCAGGAATCACTATGAATGGGCAGATTGTTTTGTGCAAAGGAGTTAATGACGGTAAGGAACTGGATGACAGTATTCGCAAGATGTCTGCCTATGCACCAGTACTTCAGAGCGTTTCAGTAGTTCCGGTTGGTCTGACTAAGTTTCGTGAGGGGTTGTATCCGATGGAACAGTTTCAGAAGGAAGATGCATTAGAAGTTCTGGAGATTATTCATTCCTGGCAGAAGAAAATGATGGACCAGTATGGCATTCATTTTATCCATGCTTCAGATGAATGGTACATTCTGGCAGGGAAGGATCTGCCTCTGGAAGAGTCCTACGATGGCTATCTTCAGCTGGAAAACGGTGTGGGAATGCTTCGGCTCCTTGGCGAAGAAGTGAAAGAAGCTGTTGCAGGCAGGACAGGAGATGACCGAAGGATAAAGGCTGTCAGTGCTACAGGAGCTTTGGCGGCACCATTTATTAAGAAATATATGGAGATGATCCATGAGAAATTTCCAAAAGTAGAAGTGGATGTGATCTCCATAAGAAACGAATTTTTCGGAGAAACGATTACGGTGTCTGGTTTGATCACGGGACAGGATCTGATCAGACAATTAAGCGGCAGAGACCTTGGAGAGAAGCTTTTGCTTCCCTGCAACATGCTGAAAAATGAAGAAGATATTTTTCTGGATGATATCTCTGTGGAAGAGCTTTCCAGGAAACTGAACGTAGAAATTGTAATTGTGGATGAAGGTGGTTCAGACCTTGTGTCTGCAGTCCTTGATCCGATTGAACATAAGAAACAGAAAAGGAGACAAATGTATGAGCAAACCGGTAGTAGCAATTGTGGGCAGGCCTAATGTAGGAAAATCCACATTGTTTAATGTACTGGCAGGAGATAAGATTTCCATTGTTAAAGATACGCCAGGTGTAACCAGAGACAGAATTTATGCAGATGTATCATGGCTGGACAATGATTTTACTATTATTGACACAGGTGGTATTGAACCGGATAGCGGCGATGTGATTCTTTCTCAGATGAGGGAGCAGGCTCAGATCGCTATTGATACTGCGGATGTCATTATCTTTATTACAGATGTACATCAGGGACTTGTGGATTCTGATGCGAAAGTTGCAGATATGCTTCGCCGCAGCGGCAAACCAGTGGTACTTGCAGTGAATAAGGTGGACAGCATTCAGAAATATATGATGGATGTTTATGAATTTTATAATCTGGGAATCGGAGAGCCATTTGCCATTTCTGCAGCTAACCGTCAGGGACTTGGAGATATGCTTGACGAGGTCGTAAAACATTTCCCGGAGGATGCGAGAGAGGATGAGGATTCCGATATTCCGAAGATTGCTATTGTAGGTAAACCTAATGTTGGTAAGTCCTCTCTGATCAATAAGCTGCTGGGGGAAGACCGTGTAATCGTTTCAGATATTGCTGGAACCACTCGTGATGCAGTTGATACGAAGGTTACCTGGAACGAAAAAGATTATATTTTTATCGATACAGCCGGACTCCGCCGTAAAGCAAAAGTAAAAGAAGAAATTGAGCGCTTCAGTGTGATCCGTACTGTAACAGCTGTAGAACGTGCAGATGTTGTAGTTGTAATGATCGATGCATCAGAAGGCGTTACAGAGCAGGATGCAAAAATTGCCGGAATTGCCCATGAGAAAGGCAAGGGCGTGATCATTGCAGTGAATAAATGGGATGCTATTGAGAAAAATGACAAGACCATTTACAAACATACCAACCGTATTCGAGAGGTCCTTTCCTTTATGCCTTATGCAGAAATCGTGTTTATTTCTGCCCGAACAGGACTTCGGATTTCTAGAATGTTTGAGACACTGGATGCGGTAATTGAGAATCAGACTATGCGTATCCAGACGGGTGTGCTTAATGAGATCCTTGCAGAAGCAGTTGCCATGCAGCAGCCGCCGTCTGACAGGGGCCGCCGTCTGAAAATTTTCTACATGACACAGGTTGCGGTAAAACCGCCTACATTCGTAATCTTTGTCAATGACAAAGAACTTATGCATTTTTCCTATACCAGATATCTGGAAAATAAAATCCGGGATGCCTTTGACTTTGGCGGTACACCGCTGAAATTTATTGTAAGAGAGCGCGGAGAGAAGGAATAAAGATGGAACGTATTATTTGTCTGGCTATTGGATATTTGTTTGGAATGTTTCAGACGTCATACATTATCGGAAAAATCCATCACATGGATATCCGTCAATATGGAAGCGGCAATGCAGGAACTACCAATGCCCTTCGTACTCTTGGAAAAAAAGCGGGGGCAATGACTCTTATTGGCGATATGCTTAAATGTGTGATTGCCATTCTGATCGTGGATGCAGTATTTAAGAATCGGTATCAGGAAATTCTTCCATTGCTTGGCATGTACACGGCAGCAGGCTGCGTGCTTGGACATAATTTTCCATTTTATCTTGGATTCAGGGGCGGCAAGGGAATTGCAGCTTCTGCGGGAATGCTGCTGGCAATGGACTGGAGAGTATTTCTGATCTGCGCGGTGATCTTTATTGGGCTGGTAGCTATTACCCGCTATGTGTCATTGGGGTCAATGGCAGCATATGTAGGTGCGCTGACTTGTTTCATTGGGTTTGGCGCTGCGGGAAGTTATGGCATGGATTTCCCTCATACATTTGAGATGGATGTGATCATGGGACTTATGACAGCACTTGCAATTTACAGACACAGGGCGAATATTTACCGCCTTTTAAATGGAACTGAGAATAAGCTTGGTGCAGCGAAAACTGCAGCCAAATAAGATGAGGTGATAAAATGGCAAAAATCAGCGTAATGGGAACCGGAAGCTGGGGAACAGCACTTGCAATACTGCTTCACAACAATGGTCATCAGGTTATGTTGTGGTCTGCACATCCGGAAAAGGCAGCCAGTCTGAATCAGACCCGGGAGGATCCGAAAAAGCTTCCCGGAATTAAAATTCCAGATGGAATTGTGATAACCGGTGATGAAAAGACAGCTTTGGATTCACCAGATATAGTTGTATTTGCCTCGCCATCTGCTTATATGCGTGCTATCAGCAAACGACTTTCCCCATTGATTCGACGGGGACAGATTATTGTAAATGTGGCGAAAGGTGTAGAAGAAAATACGCTTATGCCTGTGTGTGATATTATTAAAGAAGAGATTCCTCAGGCAGATGTTTGTGTGCTTTCAGGACCAAGCCATGCGGAAGAAGTAAGCCGCGGACTCCCTACTACGTGTGTAGTCAGTGCCCGCAAAAAAGAGACCGCTGAATATCTCCAGGGCCTTTTTATGAGCCCTGTTTTCCGGGTGTATACGACACCGGATATGCTGGGGGTAGAGCTTGGCGGTGCCCTTAAGAATGTAATCGCCCTGGCAGCAGGGACTGCTGATGGCTTAGGGTATGGAGACAATACAAAGGCAGCTTTGATCACAAGGGGAATCGCAGAGATGGCGCGGCTTGGTGCCAAGATGGGCGCTAAACTGGAGACTTTTGCCGGCCTTTCCGGAATTGGTGATCTGATCGTTACCTGTGCCAGTGTGCACAGCCGAAACAGACGCGCCGGCTATCTGATGGGAAAGGGATACACCATGCAGCAGGCTATGGATGAAGTACAGATGGTTGTGGAGGGCGTTTATTCCGCAAAGGCAGCCAAAGCGCTGGCTGAAAAATATGATGTGGAAATGCCGATCATTATGGAAGTAAATAAGCTTCTGTTTGAAAACAAGCCTGCATCTGAAGCTGTGAAAGATCTGATGCAGAGAGAGAAACAGGGAGAAATTTCCTGGGAACTGTGAATGCTATATTCAGCAAATAAGCTGCTGCGAAATATAAAATACAGAAAATATAACTGAAAGAATAGAACCGTAAAAAACTGCCAGAGCAGTGAGCAAAAAAACAAAAGAGTATGCTCACTGTCCTGGCAGTTAATAATTTACAAAGGATGAAAAGATTAAAAAATAACATCCTTCAGATCATCCGGCACATGGGATGTATGGAGATCTTCGTTCAAAGTATCCATGATCGCCATATCTTCGTCCTCAATATTGAAATCAAAAATATTGGCATTGGAAACGATGCGGTCTGGATTGACGGATTTCGGAATTACAGAAATACCCTTCTGGATTGCCCAGCGAAGACCGACCTGAGCTGGGGTATGTGCATACTTGGTCCCGAGAACGCACATTACATCATTGTCAAGGTAAGCACCTCTGGCAAGCGGCGCATAAGCCTGAACCTGAATTCCTTCCGACTGGCAATATTCAATCAGTTCTTTCGGATAGCAAAGCGGATGACATTCGATCTGGTTGACGGCAGGTACAATACCGGAAATTTTCTTAAGCTCTTCCAGATGATGGATCTGGAAATTGCTGACGCCGATGGAAAGTACACGGCCGGTTTCAAGAAGCTTGGCCATCTCCATCCAGGTTCCGGTGTAGCAGCCAGGCACCGGCCAGTGAATCAGATAAAGATCCAGATAATCCAGCTTCAACCGCTCCATGCTTCTGTAAAAAGCACCATCTACATCTCCAAGGCGCTGCGCATTGTTCCAGATCTTGCTGGTGATAAAAAGTTCCTTACGGGGGATACCGCATTTGGCGATTGCCTTGCCTACGCTTTCTTCATTTTTGTATGCGGAAGCAGTGTCGATAAGACGATAACCTGCGTCCACTGCGGCTGTAATGGCTGTCTCTGCTTCGTTATCTGCTGTTTTATATACACCAAGCCCTAAAAGGGGCATTTCTCTGTCGGTATTCAGGAATACGGTTTCTCTCAAAGCTAATTCCTCCTCATTAAACAATAAATGCTGCTGCTCATGAAGTGATCAGCAACCAATAAATTTCATTCATTATAGCATATAATTACAAAACATTCACCTGTTTTTTACTTAAATACGCATTCGTTAATCTTTAGACAAACTTTAGAAAAAACTGGTAAAATTGTACAGAAATTAAAACATATATTTGTGTGGTAAAGCGTTGAAATTTGGTGAAATTTTATAATTATCTCCTTGCGTAATAATGAGAAAGGTTGTATAATAAAAGAAAAATTTGATAAATTTATGTCATAACTCTGCGATTTTTAGGTGGAAGAAAGAAAATGTGTTATGCATGAAGGTAAGAGGTATGCGGAATCTCATTATATTAAAAGGGAATAGAATATCTTTATATCCATTCTTACATGTTTTCTCACGTTGCCGGCGTGAGTTTTTTTCGTGCCTGGAAGAGAAACGATGTTATGATTTGTCTGCCACATTCAAGGCGGAAAGGAGTATTTACTATGCATTTGATCAAAGATGAAAACGGCAATCTGATCCAGCATGGTCATGAGCATACTCACCAGCATACCCATGCAGACGGAGTGAGCCATACACATGCGCATACCCATGACGGATCAGAAGGTCATGACCATACACATAATGAGGGACAGAATTGCAGTACAGACTGCGGCGGCTGTCAGGGAGGGGACTGCAAGAATGAGACAGTAGCTCTTCTTACCTATATGTTGCAGCACAATGAACACCATGCAGCAGAACTTGACCAGATGGCGGATAATCTTGCCAAGATGGGTATGGATGCCGCTGCGAAGACCATTAAGGAAAGCGTATCTGATTTCCAGAAAGGCAACATGCGCCTTGGCCTTGCCCTAACTCTTGTAAAAGAGGAAATGAAATAAGGAGGCATTATTATGTGTTTAGCAACTGTATATAAAGAAAATGACGATTCTGTAATCTTCAAGAATGTCAGCCGTATTAATGTAGATGGAAACAAACTTGTTCTCCGCGATATTATGGGTGATGAAAGAGTAGTAGAGGGAACCATCCTTATGGTAGACCTTGCGAACAGTATCGTTAAAGTAAAATGTGACTGACATGGATTTCCTGATTACGGTTCAGTGGAAATGTTTTACAAGGTGCGTTTGTGAACAAAATGCACAGTAACGTTTTCTACTGATGAAGAAAGATAAAAGCGGATTGCTTCAGCAACCCGTGACGCTTATCAGGTCTTGAGGCGTTATGCCTTTAGAATAAAAATTACTTAATACGTGGAGGTATGTAATTATGAAATTGTCAGAAGCAATGAGAGAAAGAATGCTTCTGTCTTTCGAGCTATTTCCGCCGAAGACAGAAAAGGGGATGGATAACCTTCCTGGGACGATCGATCATCTGATGAAATACAAACCTGCGTACATTTCCTGTACATACGGTGCAGGCGGCGGAAACGTTGGTGCTAACAGAGAAGTATGCCAGATGATCAAGAAAGCCGGAACAACACCGGTTACCCATTTCACAGTAATCAAGAACACGAAAGAGGGAATCAAAGAGCAGCTGGATCAGTACCTTGCAGAAGGTGTAGATCATATGCTTGCACTTCGTGGAGATATTCCGCTTGGTGAGACAACAACCTGCGGTGATTTCAACTACGCAACAGATCTTGTTAAATTTGTCCGTGACGAATTTGGTGACAAATTTGAAATCGCAGTTGCAGGATCCCCGGAGGGGCACATTGCATGCCGCAGCCTTGATGCTGATATTGCAGTTCTGAGACAGAAACAGGACAATGGTGCCGATTATATCATGACTCAGCTTTGCTGGGATATGGAGCAGTTTAAATACTGGCTGGATTCAATCCGTGAGGCTGGTGTTACAATGCCTGTAGACGTAGGAGTTATGCCAATCCTTGACATGTCCGCTACAATTAATATGGCACTTTCCCGTAACGGTTGTGTAATGGACCGTGAGCTTTGCAGACTCATCTCCAGAAACTGGCTGTTCCCGAATCCATTTGCAGCAAAAGATGCTGATGGCAAGCCGTTTGATATGTTCTATGATGATAAGATCAAGAGATTCAAAGAAGAGGGAATCGAGTACACGATCAGACAGATCGACGAGTACCGCGCTCTCGGCGTAGATGGCATCCATCTGTATGCTTTGAATAAATGGAAAGATGTATCCGAGATCATTGACAGATCCGGACTTTGTACTTTAATCTAATCGATTTTTACTTAAATTTTTCAGGAGGCAATTGATAGTATTATGGCACATGTAATTGCTGTCGCAGGTAAAGGCGGCGTTGGTAAAACCACACTATGCGGAATGCTGATCCAGTATCTCTGCGAGAAAGGCAAAGGACCGATCCTTGCAGTAGATGCTGACGCAAACTCAAATCTGAACGAAGTTCTTGGAGTAGAAGTGGAGACTACACTTGGTGATGTAAGGGAAGAAATTGCCCGCGCAGAGCTTGCAAGCGAGAATCCGATCCCGGCGGGAATGTCCAAGGCTGATTACGCTGAAAGACGTTTTGAGGATGCTCTGGTAGAAGATGATGATTTTGATCTTCTGGTTATGGGCAGAACCCAGGGAAAAGGCTGCTACTGTTTTGTAAACGGACTTCTTCAGACCCAGCTTGCCAAATACCAGAATAATTATCCTTATATCGTAGTTGATAACGAAGCTGGTATGGAGCACATCAGCAGGGGAGTACTTCCGTCCATGCAGACAGCGATTCTGGTCAGCGACTGTTCCAGAAGAGGTGTACAGGCTGTAGGCCGTATTGCAGAACTTATTAAAGAATGTGATATGCACCCGGATACAGTAGGACTTATCATTAACCGTGCTCCTGGCGGAAAGCTGAATGACGGAATCAGAGAAGAGATTGAGAAGCAGGGTCTTCATCTTCTGGGCGTAGTGCCGCAGGATGAGACTGTTTACGAGTATGACTGCGAGGGTAAACCGACTGCAGGTCTTCCGGAAGATAATCCGGTAAAGATGGCTCTTCGTGAGATCGTAGATAAGCTTGTTTTATAAGGGAAGTCCCCCTTACCCCACATGTTTATGTGATAAGAGGATAGAAACGGCATTATAATTCGCAGCAGGCAAGAACGCTGCTGCGGAATTTTTGCCAGGTATTTATCCCATGGGAGGGGATGGGTTCCGGAAAACGGAATATAAATAAATTTATCAAAAGTAACACATACTTAGAGGAGGTCAATAATGAGTGAATTCAAATTAACTACAGTGGAAGAATTCGAAGCTGCCACAGCCCGTCTTCTTGAGACTGGTGCAAAGGTAGGCGCTGATTCCTGGCAGATGCGTGTTAAGAATCAGACTCCACACTGTAAATTCGGTGAGCAGGGCGTATGTTGCCGAATCTGTTCAATGGGTCCGTGCCGTATTACACCTAAGGCACCGAGAGGTATCTGCGGATGCGATGTACATGGTATCGTAGGAAGAAACTTCCTTCGTTTCACAGCAGGCGGCGCAGCTACACACTCTGATCACGGACGTGAGATCTGTATCACACTTGGACATGCAAAAGAGGGCGGCGATTACCAGGTAAAAGATCCTGAGAAGCTGATCCGTATTGCAAAAGAGTGGGGCGTTGAGACAGAAGGCAAAGATATCTATGATCTGGCTCATGAAATGTCTGATCTGGCTCAGGAAGAGTACGGAAAAATCAGAGGATATTCCAGATGGCTTAAGAGAGCACCTCAGCATACACAGGATCTGTGGCATGCAGCTGGAATTGAGCCAAGAGCAATCGACCGTGAGGTTTCCTGTGCTCTTCATATGACTCATATGGGTAACACATCCAAACCGGAGGCTCTGATCCGTCAGGCGCTTCGTAACGGTCTTTCCGATGGATGGGGCGGTTCCATGTGCGGAACTGAGTTCTCCGATGTCCTTTTCGGAACTCCGAAGCCAATCGATACCGAGGCTAACCTTGGTGTTATGAATGCAGAGAATGTAAACATCGTTGTTCATGGACATGACCCGAGTCTTTCTGAGATGATCTGTGAGTATGCAGACAGCAAAGAGATGATCGACTATGCGAAATCCATGGGCGCTAAGGGAATCACTGTTTCCGGTGTATGCTGTACATCTAATGAGGTTGCAATGCGTCGCGGTATTCCGATGGCTGGTAACTTTTTACAGCAGGAGAACGTTGTACTGACAGGTGCCTGTGAGGCAATCGTAGTTGACGTTCAGTGTATTTTCCCAGCACTTGGACCTCTTTCCAAATGCTTCCATACAAAATTCATCACAACTTCTCCAATCTGCCAGATGCCAGATTCCGATTTCATTGAATTTGATGCAGGTACAGCAGGTGAGAAAGCAAAACAGATCGTAAAACTTGCATGTGAAAACTTCAAGAACAGAAAGCCAGAGCTTGTACATATCCCGGATCTGAAACATAAAGCTACTGTTGGTTACTCTGTAGAAGCAATCGTTAAGACACTTGACGGCGTAACAAACTCTCAGGTAGACGAGACCGGTACCACCAAACCTCTCCTTGAGTGTATTACATCTGGTGTTATCCGTGGTGCTGTTGCTATGGTTGGATGTAACAACCCGAAGGTCAGACCTGACACAGCTCACATCGAACTTATGAAGAAACTGATCGCAAACGATATCGTGATCATCGCTTCCGGATGTTCCGCACAGGCAGCTGCTCGTGCAGGACTTATGGACAAAGCTGCAAAAGATCTTTGCGGTGCTGGTCTGAAACGTGTTTGCGAGCTTGCAGATATCCCGCCAGTATTACATATGGGATCCTGTGTTGATATCAGCCGTATGCTGATCCTTGCATCTGAGCTTGCCAAGGATTCCGGACTGAACATTTCCCAGCTTCCAGTAGTAGGATGTGCTCCGGAGTGGATGTCTGAGAAGGCAGTTTCCATTGGAAACTATGTAGTAGCAACTGGTCTTGATACTTATCTTGGCGTAGAACCATATGTTTCCGGTTCTACAGAGGTTGCAAGCCTCCTTACAGAGGGTGTACGTGACTGGGTAGAGGCAGCATATACAGTTGAGAAAGATATTGATAAATTAGGCGATCTTATGATTGCGAGAATCGAAGAGAAACGTGACGCTCTCGGAATCTGATCGAAGGAAAGGCGCGATTAACTTATGAAAATAGCAGTAACCGGTAAAGGCGGAGTAGGAAAGACAACTTTTGCGGCAACACTTGCCAGATTATATGCAGATGAAGGGAAAAAGGTCCTTGCAGCTGATGTTGACCCGGACGCAAACCTGGGACTGGCGCTTGGATTCGATGAGGAAACATTGGATTCCATTGTTCCTATTTCCAAGATGCGTAAGCTGGTAGAGGAGCGTACCGGAGCCAACAGCCAGAATCAGTTTTATACACTGAATCCGAAGGTGGACGATATTCCGGACACCTACGGAAAGGTTTGTAATGGTGTAAAGCTGCTTGTCCTTGGAACCGTGGAAACAGGCGGAGGCGGATGTGTCTGTCCTGAACATGTCATGTTAAAAAGAATCATCAGCAACCTTGTAGTACACAGGGATGATGTGGTGATTATGGATATGGAAGCCGGTCTGGAGCATCTGGGCCGGGGAACCACGGAGAGCATGGATGAATTTATTGTGGTGATCGAACCAGGTGCAAGAAGTGTACAGACCTACAAGAACGTAAAACGTCTTGCAAAGGATCTTGGCATTACTCAGGTTAAGGTAGTGGCCAACAAAGTACGGAACGAAGAGGATGAAGAATTTATCCGAAACAAGATTCCGGCAGAAGATCTTCTTGGAATGATCCACTATAACGTAGAAGTTATGGACGCAGATCGCCAGGGAAAATCTCCCTATGATTTCAGCGAGACCGTAACAGCCGAAATCAGAAAGATTAAAGAAAAGATAGACAATGAAAACAGTCTGTAAATAATAGGAGGTACTACAGTGACTTTATTTGATAGAGTATTCAGCGGAAACGACGCTGTTTATGGATTAACAGAGGGCGCTATTGATGCAGCCATCGCACAGCATGGCGAAGACAAAGCAGTAAGCTTCCCTGATACCGCTTACAGCCTTCCTTGTTACTATTCTGTAACAGGAACCAAGATTACAACCTTAAAAGAGTTAAAAGAGGCTCTTGGCGTTGTAAAAACTCTTATGACAAGAGAGAAAAGACTGAACGACGCATTTATGTCCGGTATTGCTACCGCACTTTGCGCAGAGTTCATCGAAGTTCTGAAATATATTGACGGAGCAACACCATATGAGGAGCCATGCTATGGACACCTTGCAGATGCTGTGATCCGTGAACTTGGTGTACCGCTTGTAACAGGAGACATCCCTGGTGTAGCAGTTATCCTTGGAACAGCTCCATCTGTAGAAGAGGGTGTTGCACTTGTAAAGAGCTATCAGGCACAGGGTATCCTTGTAACACTGGTTGGCGGAATCATTGACCAGGTGAAAGAGGCTGGCATGAACACCGGAGCAAACGTACGTGTTATTCCTCTTGGAAAAGATGTTACAGCAGTTATCCACGTTGTATCTGTTGCACTTCGTGCAGCTCTGATCTTCGGTAACGTAACACCTGGAGATGCAGGTACACTTATGAAATACACCATGGACCGTGTTCCGGCATTCGTTAACGCATTCGGACCTCTGGATGACGTTGTAGTTGCTTGCGGAGCTGGCGCTATCGCACTTGGCTTCCCGGTAATCACAAACGAGACAGAGAACATCTTCCGCGTACCAAAGAGCCTTATTGTTCAGGAGGACGTAAGCAAATTCAACGCTACTTCCCTTGAGGCTCGTGATATTAAGATCAAAATCACAAACATTGATATCCCTGTTGCATTTGCATCTGCATTTGAGGGTGAGATCATCCGTCGTAAAGATATGCAGGTTGAGTTCGATGGTTCCCGTGTAGACTGTGCAGAGCTTGTACATACCTGTGATGCTTCTGAAGTTGAGGATCACAAGATTACAGTTGTAGGACCGGAAGTTGATGAGATGGAAGAAGGAAGCAAGAACAGCATCGCATACGTTGTTAAGGTTGCCGGCAAGAACATGCAGCCTGACTTCGAGCCTGTTATCGAGCGTAAATTCCATAACTACATCAACTGCATTGAGGGTGTATACCACACAGGCCAGAGAGATATGCAGCGTATCCGTATCAGCCATGCAGCATTTGATGCAGGCTTCCGTATCAAACATATCGGTGAAGTTCTTTACTCTCAGGTTAAGAACGAGTTTGACGCTGTAGTTGACAAGTGTGAAGTTGTGATCTACACAGATCCTGCTGAGTGTACCAGAATCCGTCATGAGGTTGCAATCCCGATCTTCGAAAAACGTGATGACCGTCTTGCAAACCTGACTGATGAGTCTGTTGATGTATATTACAGCTGTATCCTCTGCCAGGCATTCTCCCCGTCTCACGTTTGTGTTGTTACACCGGAGAGACTTGGACTTTGCGGAGCCGTTTCATGGCTGGATGCAAAAGCTACCAACGAGCTTGATCCGAACGGACCTTGCCAGGTAATCACAAAAGAGCGTCCGATCAACGAAGAGCTTGGATCTTATGAGGACGTTGATGAGGCAGTTCAGAAATTCTCCCAGGGTGCTCTTGAGCACGTTACCCTGTACTCCATCATGCAGGATCCTATGACCTCCTGCGGATGCTTCGAGTGTATCTGCGGTATCGAGCCATTCTCCAACGGTGTAGTTATCGCTAACCGCGAGTATGCTGGTATGACACCTCTTGGAATGACCTTCTCTGAGATGGCTTCCATGACTGGTGGTGGTGTTCAGACTCCTGGATTTATGGGACATGGTAAACACTTTATCGCTTCCAAGAAGTTCATGAAGGCTGAGGGTGGTATCGAGCGTATTGTTTGGATGCCAAAAGAATTAAAAGAGTTTATTGCTGACAGACTTAACGCTACTGCAAAAGAACTTTATGGAATTGATAACTTTACAGATATGATCGGTGATGAGACTGTTGCTACAGATCCTGAAACTCTGGTAGGATTCCTTACAGAGAAAGGACATCCGGCACTTGGACTTGATCCGATGATGTAATTTTGGGTAAATAAAGTTACTGTCGCATTGCGGCAGTAACTTTACTTGCCCTGTGATATCCGGTAGATTTATTGCAGGGCATGGATAAGAGTGCATTGAAATTCTGTGGAGAGGGAAAATTAAAATATTCTGCCATGGATCCGGAAATTTCAATGTATTTTTTACAGAATATGACAATACTGCATTGTAATGGAAGAAGAAAATGTAGTATAATATATTCTGATATTTACAATATTTAAGGAGGCTTTAAGAAATGCCATTTAATCAGAAACCACAGAAGTTCAACGCAAAGATCAACACTGTTACGGTTGGAACTGGCGATAAAGCGGTTACTATCGGAGGAAATTCTACATTTCCTTTCTATACCTTCGATGCTCCAACTGAGAACCGTCCGAAAATCGGTGTAGAAATCACTGACCTTGGACTGGATGACTTTGCACCAGGAATCAAAGCTTACTATGAAGGATGCACCACTATGGCTGATATTGCTAAGAAAGCAGCAGCTATGGAAGGTGGAGATTTTGTTGTACTCAATCTGGATGGCGGAGATCCAAACGGAGTTAACAAGTCTACAGAAGAGCTTATCGCAGTAGTAAAAGAGGTTGCAGAAGCAATCGACTGTCCATTAGTAGTTGAAGGCTGCAAGAACGTGGAGAAGGATGCGGAACTTCTTCCGAAGGTTGCAGAGGCTCTTCAGGGCAGAAACGTAATTGTTATGTCTGAGAAAGAGGAGAACTACAAGGCAATCGGTGCAGCAGCAGGACTTGCTTATAACCAGATCGTTGGTGCTGAGTCTGCTGATGATATCAACCTTGCAAAACAGCTGAACGTAGTTACAACACAGTTAGGTGTTGATGCGAAGAAGATCGTTATGAACGTAGGTACCGCTTCCGTTGGTTACGGATATGAGTACGTTGTATCTACTATGGACCGTATCAAAGGTGCAGCTTTATCCCAGAATGATAACATGCTGCAGATGCCGATTATTACACCAGTTTCTTCTGAGACATGGGGCGTAAAAGAATCAGTTGCTACTGAGGAAGATATGCCTGAATGGGGATCAGAGGATGAGCGTGGTATCAACATGGAAGTTATGACAGCAGCAGCAGACCTGGCAGCAGGTTCTGACGCAGTTATCTTAAGACATCCACAGTCTGTTAAGACCATCGCTAAGATGATTGACGCACTTGTGTAATAATTTTTAGGAGGAATAATTGATATGGCACTGAATGGTATTCAGATTTTTAAATTAACACCAAAGAAAAACTGTAAGGAATGTGGATGCCCGACATGTATGGCTTTCTCCATGAAAGTTGCACAGGGCGCTATGAAAATTGAGCAGTGTCCACATATGTCCGAGGATGCTTTAGCATCTCTTTCCGAGGCAACAGCTCCGCCAATGAAGACAATTAAGGTTGGCGCAGGCGCAGAGGAGCTTACCCTTGGTGGTGAGACCGTTCTTTTCAGACATGAGAAGACATTTGTAAACAAGTCCAGATATGCAGTTGAGCTTTGCACATGTATGGATGATGCTACAGTAGAAGCGAAACTTGCTGAAATCCCGAAGGTTGACTATGACCGTATCGGTGAGAGAATGTACACAGAGCTTGTATATGTAAACTGTGATGCTGATGCAGATGCAGACAAATATGTTGCTCTTGTTCAGAAAGCAGCAGGACTGGGACGTACACTTGTATTAGGATGTACAGATGTAGAAATTGCTAAAGCAGCTGTTGAAGTATGTAAAGACAGCAAACCGGTATTAAACGGAGCAAATGCTTCCAACTATGAGGCTATGAACGCAGTTGCAACAGCAGCTGGTGTTGTTCTCGGTGTATCCGGTAAAGATCTTAACGAATTATACGACACAGTAGCAGCACTTGAGAAGCTTGGAAACAAGAATCTGGTACTTGATGTAACAGGTGCAGATGTGAAAGAGACATTCGGAAATGCTGTTCAGGTTCGTCGTGCAGCTCTGAAAGATCAGGACAGAACCTTTGGATATCCTTCCATTGTTAACCTTGCAAAGATTGCTGGTGGAGATTATCACCTTCAGGCAGCACTTGCAGCTGTATTTACTATGAAATATGGTTCCATTATTGTTATGGAGCGTATGACATATGCAGAAGCTCTTCCATTATACGGACTGCGTCAGAACGTATTTACTGACCCGCAGAAGCCAATGCGTGTAGAGCCAGGCATCTACCCGATGAACGGCGCAGATGAGAACTCTCTTGTTGTAACAACAGTAGACTTCGCTCTTACATATTTCCTTGTAACAGGCGAGCTGGAGCGTTCCGGTGTTCCGCTTAACCTTGTTATCAACGATGCAGGCGGATTATCCGTACTGACATCCTGGGCTGCCGGTAAATTCTCCGGAAACAGCATTTCTGCATTCTTCAAAGAGAACGTAGAGCCTAAGGTTAAGAGCAGAAGACTTGTTATCCCAGGTAAAGTTGCCGTACTGAAGGGTGATCTGGAAGCTAAACTTCCTGGCTGGGAGATCATTGTTGGACCAAGAGAAGCTGTACAGCTTGTTAAGTTCTTAAAAGACCTTGACGCATAATGTGACTGTTTGATTTTTGAACAGCAGGCTTTATACAACTAAATCTTAAATAAAGGAGAACACTACAATGGCAAAATTTATTACTATTGGTGAGAGACTTTCCACAACAGCACCATCTGTAAACAAAGCATTTACAGAGAGAGATCCTGAGCCGATCTTAAAAAGAGCAAAACAGCAGCTTGATGCTGGTGCTGTATATCTTGATGTAAACATTGGACCAGCTGAGAACGATGGAGAAGACCTGATGAAATGGGCTGTTAAGCTCCTTCAGGAGAACTTCGACAATGTTCCGCTTGCACTTGATACTTCCAATAAGAAAGCTATCGAGGCTGGTATTTCTGTATACAACAGAAGTAAAGGAAAACCGATCGTTAACTCCGCAGACGCTGGCGGAAGAATCGAGAACATCGACCTTGCAGCAGCAAACGATGCTATCGTTATCGCACTTTGCTCAGCTGATGGTATCGCAGCAGACAATGACGAGCGTATGATGCACTGCCAGAACATGCTTGAAAGAGGTATGGGACTTGGCATGGATCCTTCTGATCTGTGGTTCGATCCGTTATTCCTGGTTGTTAAGGGAATGCAGGAGAAACAGATGGAAGTTCTGGAGGCTATCAAAATGTTCTCCGATATGGGACTGAATTCTACAGGCGGTCTGTCTAACAACAGTAACGGTATGCCGAAGAATATTCGTCCGATCATGGATTCCGCATTAGTTGCTATGGCTATGATGCAGGGTCTTACATCCGCAATTGTTAACCCTAACGACCTTCGTCTTATGGAAACAATCAAATCCTGCGATGTATTCAAGGGCAACACCCTGTATGCTGATTCCTATCTTGAACTGTAATTATCTATAGTTCATTTCTAATAGGGACGTAGATATAACGAGGGGCTGGGGCTTTGGCCTCAGTCCCTTTTTCTAACGGATAAGATGTAAAAAATGTCTGTTTTGGTTATTGTTCATGTGGTGAACAATAACCTGTTTTGGCAGATATGACCATATGAGAAAGGTGAGTGCCGGATGTTTAAGGTTACATTTTCTTTTGAAGATGGCAGTGTGGTAGAACATTTTGCCAATGCGGGGGACAATTTACTTGAATTAGCCAGAGAGGCCAATGTGGCCATCGATGCGCCGTGCTCCGGAAATGCTTCCTGCGGAAAGTGCCGGGTACAGTTAAAAAAAGGAGAACTGGACAGCAAGAAAACCTTGCATATCAGTGATGAGGAATATCAGGAAGGGTGGCGTCTTGCGTGCACGAGTAAAATCTGTGCAGACGTAACTGTGCTGGTACCTGATATTGCATCTGCCTATAAGAGCAGAATGAAGGTTGCAGATCTCAGCTCCAAAGAGGAAATTGCCATTTTTGAGAATTCCAAAAGAGACGTAGAAATGACCGGTATTGAGCTCAGAAACAGTCTGGATGTAATTGAACTTGATATGAATGAGCCAAGTCTTGATGACACCATGCCGGACAATGAGCGCCTTACAAGAGCATTAAAGAAATATATGAATCTGAAACAGGTAAGGATTCCTTATGCTGTATTAAGAAAATTGCCGGATGTACTCCGGGAAAATCATTTTAAGGTAAAATGTGTGGTTCGCACTGCACCCAATGATCTTTTTGTATACGATATTTTCGGAAAAGATGAAGAGGTGGTAGTGGGCGGACTTGCAGTGGATATTGGTACCACAACTGTTTCCGCAGTTCTGCTCAACATGGAGACTGGAGAGATTCTTGCCAAGGCTTCCTCTGGAAACGGACAGATCCGTTTTGGTGCAGATGTTATCAATCGTATCATCGAGCAGCAGAAGCCAGGTGGTAAGAAGAAACTACAGGATGCAGTAATTAAAGAGACAATCAATCCAATGATCGCACAGATGTGTAAAAGTGCAGGCATTCCTGCCAGTCATATTTACAGAATGTCTGTGGGAGCAAATACAACAATGAATCATCTGTTTGCCGGAATCAATGCGGATCCGGTCCGTATGGAACCGTATATTCCTGCATTCTTTAAGACCAATTCCCTTTTTGCTTCTGATGTGGGAATTGCTATTAATAAAGATGCGCATATTATCATTGCGCCGAATATTGGAAGCTATGTAGGCGGTGATATCACTGCCGGAACTTTAGTAAGTATGATCTGGAACAGACCAGAGTTTTCTTTATTTATCGACCTTGGAACTAACGGTGAGTTGGTATTTGGCAACTCTGATTTTATGATGAGCTGTGCATGTTCCGCTGGTCCGGCTTTCGAGGGTGGTGATATCAGCTGTGGTATGCGTGCAACTGATGGAGCTATTGAAGCTTGTACCATTGATAAGGAGACTATGGAACCAACTTATAAAGTAGTTGGAGAATCGGGAACCAAGCCGGTTGGACTTTGTGGTTCCGGAATCATTGATGTGATCAGCGAGCTTTTTATGTGCGGAATCATCAATCCTAAGGGCAAATTTGTCCGTGAGGGTGAGAGAATCCGTCACGATAAATACGGAATGGGAAGCTATGTGATCGCATTTGAAAAGGATGCAGGCTCTGTGAAGGATATTGAGATCACAGAGGTTGATATTGACAACTTTATCCGTGCCAAAGGTGCTATTTTCTCAGCAATCAGAACTATGATAAACAGTCTTGATTTTGACGTGAGCATGATCGATGACGTATACGTTGCCGGTGGTATCGGAAGTGGAATCAATATGAGAAATGCTGTAAATATCGGAATGTTCCCGGATATTCCTCTGGAAAAATTCCATTATATCGGCAACTCCTCCCTGACTGGTTCCTATCTGATGCTTCTTTCTACAGAGGCCGAGAAGAAGACCTATGAGCTTGCTGCCAATATGACATACATGGAGCTTTCCACAGTGCCAACTTATATGGACGAATTTGTAGGAGCGTGCTTTATTCCCCATACAGATACCGGAATGTTCCCTGATGTAATGAATGATTTACAGAACAGGAAGTAATTAATAAAATGCCATTTACAATTGATGACTTAAATTATGATAAAGACAGCAAAGAGAGAATGCCATGGGAGCACTATCTTGAGCTGTACGCAAAAGCTGATCCCAAGGAGATCACATCCAGACTTTCTATTCCATATGATGAAGAGGCTAAGGAATTTACTCTGACTTTCCTGGGCTCCGAATATAGGATCACATATCCGGATTTTCAGGTAAAACATGTGGCAGATGAGAAGAAATGTTATCCTCTGGAGGATATGATCTACGCAAAGATTCTTACCATTCGTTTTCTGTTAAATGGTTCCGCCTCTGTGGGGACTGGTAGGTTTAAAACTTACCGGGAAATGCCATGGGGAGAAGTATACCTGCGGCAGTTTGACGGACGCTGTATCAAAAGGCTTGCATTTACCTATGGAAACAGGCTGGACGATTTCCGGCTTGTAATGGATCATATGAAATGCAGTCCGGTGAAATTCGGAGATGTTGGATATGAATTATCTATTTATCCGGGCTATCAGATCCAGATGCTCCTTTGGGAAGGAGACGATGAATTTCCACCGTCTTCCCAGATTCTGTTTTCTGATAATTTTCCAGTGTCTTTTGCTGCGGAAGATATGGCGGTAATGGGAGATGTGATCATCGGTTCTTTGAAGGCTTTTCTGAAGGCTGCGAAAGAGCAGTAAGATTATAGTAGAACAGATTCTACATGAAAGTTAACTGAGATTTAAAATTTTTTAAATGTATAAGCTATATATTTTTAGATTAAAGCGGACTGGAGTGCGGCGGAGATATTTTTGTCAAATCTGCACCAGGATCCGTTTTGATAAATCCAAATTAAGCGGAGGCGTCTGGCTATTATACTAGCAGGGACGTAAAAAGGAGGTAAGTTACAATGGGATACAAGAGTGACATTGAAATCGCACAGGAATGCGAAATGCTGCCGATTACCCAGATTGCAGAGAAAGCTGGTATTGATGACAAATACCTGGAGCAGTATGGAAAGTATAAGGCAAAAATCGACTACAATCTCTTAAAAGAGAGCGACAAGAAAGACGGAAAACTGATCCTTGTAACAGCAATCAACCCGACCCCGGCTGGTGAGGGAAAAACAACTACAACAGTAGGACTTGCTGATGGAATGCAGAAACTTGGAAAGAGCGTTATGGTTGCACTTCGTGAGCCATCTCTTGGACCGGTATTCGGTGTTAAGGGTGGTGCCGCAGGCGGCGGATATGCACAGGTTGTTCCGATGGAAGATATCAACCTTCATTTCACAGGTGATTTCCATGCAATCGGAGCTGCAAACAATCTTCTTGCAGCAATGATCGATAACCATATTTTTCAGGGAAATGCACTGAACATTGACCCACGTAAGATTACATGGAGAAGATGTGTGGATATGAATGACCGTCAGCTTCGTAATGTGATCGACGGTCTTGGTGGAAGAACAAACGGTATGCCTCGTGAAGACGGTTACGATATTACAGTAGCATCTGAGATCATGGCAGTTCTCTGTCTTGCAAGTGATATTAAAGACCTGAAAGAGAGACTTTCCAGAATCATCATCGGTTATACATATGGCAAACCATCAGAGCAGAAGCCTGTAACAGCAGGTGACCTTCATGCAGAAGGTGCTATGACCGCACTTCTTAAGGATGCTCTGAAGCCAAACCTTGTTCAGACACTGGAGCATGTACCTGCAATTGTTCATGGTGGACCATTTGCAAATATTGCTCACGGATGTAACTCTGTAACAGCTACCAAGATGGCTTTGAAGCTTGCTGATTATGCGATCACAGAGGCTGGTTTTGGTGCAGACCTTGGTGCAGAGAAATTCCTTGATATCAAGTGCCGTATGGCAGATCTTCACCCAAGTGCTGTTGTAATCGTTGCTACTGTCCGCGCACTGAAATATAACGGTGGTGTTGCGAAGGCAGATCTGAATAATGAGAATCTTGAGGCTCTTGAGAAGGGGCTTCCGAACCTTCTGAAACATGTTGACAATATTAAGAATGTATACAAACTTCCATGTGTTGTTGCAATCAATGCATTCCCGACAGATACTAAGGCAGAGCTTGATCTTGTTGAAGCAAAATGTAAAGAACTTGGTGTTAATGTTGCTCTTTCTGAAGTATGGGCAAAGGGCGGCGAAGGCGGCCTGAAGCTTGCTGAGGAAGTAATCCGTCTCTGCGAGGAGCCAAATGATTTCTCATATTCTTATGAGCTTGAAGGATCTATTGAAGACAAATTGAATCAGATCGTTCAGAAAGTATATGGCGGCAAGAAAGTTGTTCTTACAGCAAATGCCCAGAAACAGGCAAAACAGCTGGAAACTCTTGGATTTGGCAACTGCCCGATCTGTGTTGCAAAGACACAGTACAGCTTAACAGATGACCAGACCAAGCTTGGCGCTCCAACTGACTTCGAAGTAACTGTTCGTAATCTGAAGATTTCAGCAGGCGCAGGATTTATCGTAGCTCTTACAGGTGAGATCATGACTATGCCAGGTCTTCCGAAAGTTCCGGCAGCTGAAAAAATCGATGTTGACGAGACTGGTAAAATTACAGGTCTGTTCTAATTAAAAGAAAGTGAAGATCAGGCGGGTGGAAGTGTTCGCCTGATCACATAAAAACACAGTTTATATATATTGTGATGTGAAGAACAAGAACGATTAAGGAGACAATGAAAATGGGATTTTCAACAAGTACATGTACAGAATTTGTAGAAGTTCTTGCTTCTAAAGCCCCGGTTCCAGGCGGCGGTGGAGCATCTGCACTGGTAGGTGCTGTGGGAACTGCACTTGGAAACATGGTAGGAAGCCTTACTGTTGGCAAGAAGAAATATGCTGATGTTGAGGAAGAAATGTGGGAGCTGAAAGGTAAATGCGACCAGCTTCAGAAAGATTTCCTTCGTCTGATCGAGCGTGACGCTGAAGTATTCGAGCCGCTTTCCAAAGCATATGGAATGCCGAAAGAAACAGAAGAAGAGAAAGCTGAAAAAGCAAGAGTTATGGCAATCGTATTAAAAGATGCCTGCTCTGTTCCTATGGAAATTATGGAGAAATGTTGTGAGGCACTTGACCTGATCAAGGAATTTGCTGCAAAAGGCTCCAAGCTTGCCATCAGTGACGCTGGTGTAGCTGCAACCTTCTGCAAAGCTGCATTAAAAGGTGCAAGTCTGAACGTTTATATTAACACAAAGTCCATGGCAGACAGAGAGTATGCGGAAGAATTAAATGCAAAGGCTGATGCAATGCTTGAAAAATACTGCAAGCTTGCAGACGAGACATTTGACAGCGTACTTGGAAGACTGAAATAAAGATAGAAAAGAACTGGCAGGAGCAAAATCCTGTAAGTCCTTTTGGCGGTCTCGAAATGCTGTATTACCATGAAACTGGTATGAGCATGACTGGATTTATCATAATATAAGGAGATTACTTAAAAATGGCAAAACAGTTATTAGGTAAAGAAGTAACTGCTGCATTAAACGAGCGTATCAAAGGCAATGTGGCAGCTCTTCAGGAAAAAGGCGTTAACCCCACACTTTGCATTATCCGTGTAGGAGAGAATCCAAGTGATATTTCCTATGAGAAAGGTGCAACAAAGCGTTGTGAGACATTAGGCGTTGCATGTGAGAAAATTCTTCTTCCGGAGGATGTTGCTCAGGACGAGCTTCTTGCAGTCATTGATAAGGTAAACAAAGACGATCATATCCATGGTGTACTTCTGTTCCGTCCGCTTCCGAAACATCTGGATCAGGCTGTCATCGAGAATGCACTTGCTCCTGAGAAAGATGTTGACTGTATGACAGACCTTTCCATGTCTGGTGTTTTTACAGGCAAGAAGATCGGTTTCCCGCCATGTACACCACAGGCATGTATGGAAATCCTTGATCATTACGGAATCGACTGCACAGGCAAGAAGGCAGTAGTAATCGGAAGAAGCCTTGTTGTAGGTAAACCGGCAGCTATGATGCTTGTTAAGAAAAACGCAACTGTAACCATCTGCCATACCAGAACCGTAGATATGCCATCTGTAGCACGTGAGGCAGATATCATTATCGTAGCAGCTGGCCGTGCAGGCGTTGTTGGTGCTAATTATGTGAAAGAAGGCCAGGTTGTAATTGATGTAGGAATTAATGTAAATGCAGAAGGAAAACTTTGCGGAGATGTTGATTATGCAGCAGTAGAGCCGATCGTAGATGCTATTACACCAGTTCCTGGCGGAGTTGGAAGCGTTACAACATCTGTCCTGGTTGGACATGTTGTAGAGGCTGCTATGCGCAAAGTGAACGCTTAATATTTAATTGGTTTAGAGTTAATAGAACGATGTACCTGAAGTACATCATGTGTACAAGCGGAAGAAAAACTCTTCAGGGTAAAAACTGGAGAGTTTTTTTGTTGCAGAAAACTTTATTGAAATCCTTATTGCGGCAAAAGTTTGTTTTGCTATTACAAAAAATTTGCTTTTCTCCGTAAGATATTGTACTATAGAGGGTACAGATATATGGAGGTAACTCATTATGGGAAAAGTGATGGCAGTGAACATCAGTGTTAAAAGAGGAACTCAGAAGGTCAATGTGCACACTGTAAAACTGATTGAAAATTATGGACTGGAGAATGACGCCCACGCAGGAAACTGGCACCGTCAGGTCAGCCTTCTGTCTTATGAAAAAATAGAAGAATTTAAGGCGAAAGGCGCACCAGTAAAGGATGGTGCTTTCGGGGAAAATCTGATCGTACAGGGATTTGACTTTAAGACCCTTCCAGTAGGAACCCGTCTGAAATGCAACGATGTGATTCTGGAAATCACGCAGATTGGAAAGCAGTGTCACAACGGCTGCGAGATTTTCAAAATCATGGGAGACTGCATTATGCCCCGCGAAGGTGTTTTTGCCAGAGTAATCAAAGGCGGTGTGATCTCTGAGGGAGATGAAATGGTTTATGCTTGACAGATACGGAAGAAATATTGACTATCTGCGGATATCTTTGACAGACAGGTGCAATCTCCGCTGTATCTACTGTATGCCGGAAGATGGAATCCGTCAGATTCCAAGGACAGAACTTCTGAATACAGATGAAATCGTGAGAATCTGTAAGGCAGCCAGTGAACTTGGGATTTCCAGGATCAAACTGACAGGAGGAGAGCCTCTTGTCCGCAGAATCTGCACCCCATTAGTAAAAGAACTGAAAGCCATTCCAGGGATCTGTCAGGTTACACTGACCACCAACGGAATCCTTTTGGGAGAACAGCTTCCGGGACTGATGGAGGCCGGTCTGGATGCCGTAAACATCAGTCTGGATACTTTAGAAGAAACCACATTTCGCAAAATCACCCGCAGGGACGATTTTCACCAGGTTTTAAAGGGACTTAGGGCAGCACTTTCTTACCCTTCCCTGAAAGTGAAACTGAACTGTGTCCCCACTTTTCAGTCGGACGAGGAACTTTTACAGGTGGCAGCTCTTGCAAGGGAGAATCCTCTTCATGTGCGTTTCATTGAAATGATGCCAATCGGTCTGGGCAAGGAGTTTACAGCCAGGGGAGAGGAACAGATAAAGGCTGTTCTGGAGAAGGAATACGGGTTAATGACACCGACGGAAGAGAAACTTGGAAATGGCCCCTGTCATTATTATACCTTGGAGGAGTTTACAGGCAGGATCGGATTTATCAGTGCTCTGTCCCACAAATTCTGTGACAGCTGCAACCGGGTAAGGCTTACTTCTACCGGATTTCTGAAAGGCTGCCTGCAATTTGAGGACGGAGCAGATCTGAAGGTTTTGCTTCGAAGTGGTTGTTCTGATGGGATACTTAAAGAAACGATAGAAAAAGTTATTTATGAAAAGCCTGTAGGCCACAATTTTCAGGAACATAAGAAGGGAAACGAAGAATCCCACATCATGGCTCAAATCGGTGGATGATTTTGAAAAACAAAAGAAAACACGACTTAGAAAAGTCGGATTTGCATGTTGTATTACTTGTACAACTTATGCAATCCGGCTTTTTGTATATTTCAATATAATTCCAGATGCGAAATTGTGCAAAAATATTGTTAATTAATAAACTTATTCATATTTACTTGCCAAAATGAACAAAAAAATATATAATTTCATTACAAAAATAGTCATGTCTGTTAAAAAATACGCAAAGCCGGAAGCTTTGGAGGACGGGGACAAAAGACCTGGAGGCATCTGGCAAGTAAGGAGGTTAACAAAATGGTAGATCAGTCATATTACAAGAAAGCAGATGAGATTATTGAGCATTATGAGCGGTGTGCTGCCTCATTAATCCCCATCATGCAGGATATCCAGGCGGAATATCGGTACCTGCCTGCAGAACTTCTGACCTACGTAGCCGGACAGATCGGCGTTACTGAAGCGAAGGCATTCAGTGTTGCAACCTTTTATGAGAACTTTTCTTTTGAACCGAAAGGAAAATACATTATCAAGGTATGCGATGGCACAGCCTGTCATGTAAGAAAGTCAATCCCGGTTAAAGAAGCATTCATGAAAGAACTGGGATTAAGCAATAAGAAGCATACCACAGATGACATGATGTTCACTGTGGAGACCGTATCCTGTCTTGGTGCCTGCGGGCTTGCTCCCACCTGTATGGTGAATGAAGAAGTGCATGCCAAGATGACACCGGAGAAGGTAGTAGAGCTTATTAACAGATTGAGAGGTGAGAACGGATGAGGATTAACAGTAAAGAAGAGCTGCAAAGCAAAAAAGCTGAGATCGAACAGAATATCCAGAGCTTCACATGCCGTGTTCTTGTCTGTTCCGGTACCGGATGTATGGCTTCCGGTGCGCAGAAAATCTATGATGAGATGGTAAGACTCTGTGAAGGTATTGATGGTGTAGAGATTGAAATGCAGAAAGATATCCCTCACGTAGGCGTTATCAAGACTGGCTGCCAGGGTCTTTGCGAGCTGGGACCTCTTGTAAGGATTGAACCATACGGATATCAGTATGTACATGTTCAGGAGGAGGACTGCCTGGAGATCGTGGAGCGAACTGTACGCCTTGGACATCCTGTAGATCGTCTGTTTTACCGCCATGGAGATGAAATCTGTCCGAAGCCTGAGGATATCCCGTTCCTTAACCGTCAGACTAGGATCGTTCTTGAAAACTGTGGTAAGATTGACGCGGAATCCATTGACGAATATATTGCAGCAGGCGGTTTTTCTGCTCTTGCCAAGGCAGTTACAGAGATGACTCCCCAGGATGTAATTGATGAAGTTACCAGATCTGGTCTTCGCGGACGCGGAGGTGCCGGCTTCCCGGCAGGCAAGAAGTGGTCTCAGGTAGCCAGACAGGCTGAGAAAACTCGATATGTAGTATGTAACGGTGATGAGGGTGACCCGGGAGCATTTATGGATGGTTCCGTTATGGAAGGCGATCCGTATAAGATGATCGAGGGCATGATCATTGCCGCTTACGCAGTTGGCGCTGAGAACGGATATATATATGTTCGTGCAGAGTATCCTCTTTCCGTAGCCAGACTTCGTCTTGCTATTTCCCAGGCTGAGAAATATGGTCTCCTTGGAGATCATATCCTTGGCAGCGGTGTGAATTTCCATCTGCATATTAATCGTGGTGCAGGAGCTTTCGTATGTGGTGAAGGTTCTGCCCTTACCTCTTCCATTGAGGGAAACAGAGGTATGCCTCGTGTAAAACCACCTCGTACTGTTGAGAAAGGTCTGTGGGGCAAGCCGACTGTATTAAATAACGTTGAGACTTACGCAAATGTTCCGAAGATTATCATACAGGGTGCTGACTGGTTCCACACCATCGGAACAGAGGGAAGCCCGGGAACCAAGACCTTCTCACTGACCGGAGCAATTGAGAATACAGGTCTTATTGAAGTTCCAATGGGAACAACACTTCGTGAGATTATTTATGATATTGGCGGCGGTCTGAAGAGCGGTGCTGCATTTAAAGGCGTTCAGATTGGCGGACCATCTGGCGGATGTCTTGTAGAAGACCAGCTGGATGCTCCTCTTGATTTTGATTCTGTAAAGAAGCTTGATGCTATTATGGGATCAGGCGGTCTAGTTGTCATGGATGAGAATACCTGTATGGTAGAGGTTGCCCGTTTCTTCATGAGCTTTACCCAGCGGGAGAGCTGTGGAAAATGCGTTCCATGCCGTGAGGGTACCAAGCGCATGCTGGAGATCCTGGAGAAGATTGTAGCAGGCAATGGGGAGATGTCTGATCTTGACGAGCTGGAAGAGCTTGCCAAAATGGTTCAGAGCATGGCTCTTTGCGGACTTGGAAAGAGTGCACCTCTTCCTGTCCTCAGTACCATGAAGCGTTTTCGCGAGGAATACGAAGAGCATATCCGGGACAAGAAGTGCCGGGCAAAGGTCTGCACAGCACTCCGTCAGTTCCACATTAATCCGGAATTCTGTATCGGCTGCGGAAAATGTGCCAAGAACTGTCCTGCCGGGGCAATTTCCGGCAAGATTAAATCACCTTATCATATTAATAATGATGTATGCATCAAGTGCGGCAGCTGTAAGGATAACTGTAACTTTGATGCAATATATGTGGAAATGTAGGGAGGACAGATTATGGGTACAATGACGATTGACGGCAGAAAAGTCGAATTTACAGATGAAAAAAATGTCCTGACCGTAATCCGCAAGGCAGGCATTAATATTCCTACACTTTGTTATCACTCAGAGGTTTCCACTTTTGGAGCCTGTCGTCTGTGCACAGTAGAGGATGACAGAGGAAGAACCTTCGCTTCCTGTTCTGAGGAGCCAAGGGATGGAATGGTAATTTATACAAACTCAGGTAAGATCAAAAAATACAGGAAACTGATTGTGGAACTGCTTCTCGCAGCACATTGCCGTGACTGTACAACCTGTGTAAAGAGTGGAGAATGCGTGCTTCAGGAGCTGGCTCACCGTCTTGGAGTACATAACATCCGTTTTCAGAATACAAGAGAGCAGTATGAGATTGATGACAGTTCACCATCTCTGATCCGTGACCCGAACAAATGTATCCTCTGTGGTGACTGTGTCCGTGCCTGCGAGGAGCTTCAGGGAATCGGAGCATTGAACTTTGCATACCGTGGAACAGAGGCTATTGTAATTCCTGCGTTTAATAAGAAAATAGCAGAAACCCAGTGTGTAAACTGCGGACAGTGCCGTGTATATTGTCCGACAGGTGCCATTTCCATTAAGACGCATATGGATGAAGTCTGGGAAGCTCTTGCAGATCCGGATGTACGTGTAGTAGCACAGATTGCGCCGGCAGTTCGTGTTGCGGTAGGTGATCATTACAGTCTTCCGAAGGGACGGAGCGTAATGGGCAAAATTGTCAATGCACTCCACAGAATGGGATTTGACGAGATTTATGATACTACTTTCAGCGCCGATCTTACTATTATGGAGGAGTCAGCAGAATTTCTAAAAAGAGTTGAGAAGGGGGAGAAACTTCCACTTCTTACCTCCTGTTGCCCTGCATGGGTGAAATTTATTACAGACCAGTATAAGGATTATATCCCGAATTTGTCTACCTGTAGATCCCCACAGGGAATGATGTCTGCAGTTATTAAAGAATACTTCCGTGATCCGGAGAATGCCAAGGGTAAAAAGACCGTTATGGTATCTATTATGCCATGTACAGCCAAGAAGGCTGAGGCAATCCGTCCGAACAGTTTTACTGATGAGAAACAGGATACGGATATTGTAATTACAACCACAGAGCTGCTGCGCATGATCGATAACTTTGGCCTTGATTTTGCACAGTTAGAGCCTGAAGCATGTGATATGCCATTTGGATTTGGCTCCGGCGGAGGCGTTATTTTTGGTGTTACCGGCGGTGTTACAGAGGCGGTTCTACGCCGCTTAAGCCCGGATCATTCCAAGGAGACCATGCGGGAGATTTCTGAGTGTGGTGTCCGTGGAGATGAAGGAATCAAAGAATTCACAGTTCCATACAAGGGAATGGATATCAATGTATGTGTGGCCAGTGGTCTTGCAAATGCAAGAACCGTTATGGAACGTGTAAAGAACGGCGAAGCAAACTATCATCTCATTGAAGTAATGGCATGCCGCCGTGGCTGTATTATGGGCGGTGGCCAGCCGGTACGGGCCGGTGACAGAACCAAAGCTGCAAGAGCGAAAGGTTTGTATAATGCCGACAATACAATGCTGATCAAGAAATCCGACGAGAACCCTATGGTTCTGGAACTGTATCAGGGACTGCTTAAAGGCAAAGAACACAAACTGCTCCATAATGATTTCTATTGATGCTGAAATATAGTAGCTGGACAGGCAATAATATGGTGCGCAAGAGCGCGCTTGAAAAGGCTCTTGAAAGCGGCTGCGTCAGCCACCGTAACCACCGCTACGCCTTCTTCCTCCGCCTTGCATATGAAGAGATCATCCTGCGTCAATATAGCAGAAACTTAATTTTCGATGTACAAGTATAATAAAAAGCCCGACTGCATATTATTTAGAGGAAGAGTATAAGCATTACGCTGTAAACAAATCTTGCAGACCTTTAAATAATCAGGCAGGAGGGCTTTTTTGTATGGAAAATTTTCAGGTTTACCGTGATATACAGGCCAGAACCGGAGGCGATATATACATAGGCGTTGTAGGCCCTGTCCGTACAGGAAAATCAACATTTATCCGCAGATTTATGGAACTGGTGGCTTTGCCCGGAATGGATGAAAAAATGCAGAAAGAGGTCAGGGACCAGCTTCCATTAAGTGGTTCCGGAAAAATGATCACAACTGTGGAACCCAAATTTATCCCAAAAGAAGCTGTATCAGTTGATCTTGGCGAAGACAGGAAGGCGAAAGTGCGGCTTATCGATTGTGTTGGTTTTCTTGTAAAGGATGCTGGAGGAAACGTTGAGGATGGTAAAGAGAGGATGGTAAAAACACCCTGGTTTTCCAGGGCAATCCCCTTTCATGAAGCTGCAAAAGCAGGAACAGAAAAGGTTATCCAGGAACATTCTACGATCGGTCTTGTGATCACCACCGATGGAAGCTTTGGAGAAATAGCAAGGGAAAATTTTGTTCCGGCCGAGGAACAGACTGTGGCTGAATTGAAAACACAGGGAAAGCCATTTCTCATTGTAGTAAACTCTCAGTTTCCCTATAAAGAAGAAACCACTCAGATGGTTAACGGGCTTCAGAAGAAGTACCAGGTACCAGTTGTTGCGGTTAACTGTGAGCAGTTGAAAAAAGAAGATGTCGCATTGCTCCTGGAAAAAATCCTATATGAATTTCCCATTACCCAGCTGCAGTTTTTTATTCCCAAATGGGTGGAAATGCTGCCTGCAGACAGCGAATTGAAAAGCCAGATCCTTTCCCAGATTAAAGTGTGCATGAAGAAGCTTTTACACATTCGTGATGTTACCAGGGAATCGGTAAAACTGGAAGGTCCTTATGTACAGGATACTCTTCTGGATCACGTAGGTCTTTCTGATGGAACCATTCAGATACGGCTTCAGATAGATGATAAATATTACTATAAGATGCTTAGCGATATGAGTGGAATTCCCATGGAAAGTGAGTATGAGCTGATCCATACGATGAAGGAGCTTGCTGCAATGAAGGAAAAGTATGTAAAGGTTAAAGATGCCCTGGATGCAGTAAATAGCAGCGGCTACGGTGTAGTTGTACCAGAGCTTTCCCAGATTCAGCTGGAAGAGCCGGCTGTAATCCGCCAGGGAAATAAATATGGTGTGAAAATTAAATCAAAGAGTCCGTCTATTCATATGATCAAAGCAAATATTGAAACTGAAATTGCTCCGATCGTAGGTACGGAGCAGCAGGCAAAAGACTTGATTACTTATATTGGAGAAAGTGATGCAAGAGGAGAGAGCATCTGGGAGACGAATATTTTCGGGAAATCCATTGAACAGCTGGTACAGGATGGCATCCGCAGCAAGCTGACCATGATCAGCGAGGAAAGCCAAGTGAAGCTTCAGGATACCATGCAGAAAATCGTAAATGACAGTAAAGGCGGTCTTGTGTGTATTATCATATAGGGATTTTTATGAAAAAAGGCAGTATTGTTATAAGCACTGCCTTTTTTTCATATATGAAAATACTTTATGGGTACTTACCAATATACGGAAAACTGTGGTGCTTCCCTTTCCTTATCAAAGATTATTTATATCCATGTTCTTTTTTCCAACGCGCCAGATATTCCACCTGCTCCTCGTCTGAAAGAAATTGTGAATAAGGATCATTTCCCGCCGCAACACAACTGAAAAGTACAAGCAGCTGCAACGCAAAAAATAAAACAATAAGTAAAATTACAGGCACCATAAAAACCTCCTTGTAAAGTTTATATAAAAGTCTTTACAGAAAAGTTAATTTTATACATTTTACGCAACAAACGTGGAAATTTGTATATGATTTTGGTATAATATGAGAAACTGCTTTTACAATCGAAGAAAAAAAGCTGTTATAATAAACAGTATCTGGAAGGGGAAGAATATGAAAAAGAGAAGTCACATTTTGACTTTGCTGCTTACGGCTATGCTTGCCGCAGAACCGGCTCAGATGATATTGGCAGAGACTGCAGGACCAGTGACGGCAGCCGGTGATATTACTTCTGGTGATCAGACACAGGGAGATACTGCTCCCCCAAATCAGGCGCAGGGAAATACAGATGATTCTGTAGTTGCCCCACCGAAGGTTGAGCCTGGCTGGATTAAAGTAGAGAAAGGCTACCAGTGGAGATTAGAAGATGGCACTTTTCTTAAGAAATCCGGATGGGTAACTCTTAATGGAAAGAAATACTTTCTGATTAAAGGTGTTCGCTACTCGGGCTGGCAGATGTACAAGAATAAGAGACGCTACTATCTGTCCAATGGTGACCGGGCGAAGAACAGATGGGTGAAAAACCAGGGAAAGTATTATTACATCCGTAAGAACGGTACCAGCGCTCCAAGTGGCAAATGGCTTACTGTGAAAGGCAGGGATTACTACATTGGCAAGAAGGGCTACCGCCTCACTGGCTTACAGACCATCAAGGGTAAGAAATATTATTTCAATTCTAAAGGTGTCCTGATCAAGAATAAAACAAGCTATAAGATAAAAGGCAAGGAATACGAGATTAATTCAGAGGGTGTTGCAATTCAGGTTTCCGCACTGAAAGCAGAATGCCTGAGAAAGGCGAAGAAATTTATAGAGAAGCATACTACCGCTAATATGTCCAATGCCCAGAAGTTCAGAACCTGCTTTAACTATCTTATGGGCTATACAGACTTTAAGCCTTGGATTTATCCTACTGATGCTGAATTTAAGACTCAGCTCTGGCCTTACCAGTCTGCGGTTTATATGTTTGACAATAATCTTTCAGGAAGCTGTTACGGAGTTGCAAGTGCAGTGGCAGCATGTGCCAAGGTTTTGGGCTATGAACCATACGTGATCGCTACTACCGGAGATCATGGATTTGTGATGATCGACGGACTTTATTACGACAATATGGGCCCGCTGTTTGGTGCATCCACTCATTTTGCCTATTCGGTAAGATCAAGAGTGAAATTTTAAAGCAGCATGCTGCTTTGAAAATATATAACAGCTCAGATGGCAGAAAAAGTTTTTGGTGTTGATTTTGAGCTGTTATAAGCGAATATTTTTATTAAAGGAGAATTATGAAATGAAAAAATGGAAAAAACTGCTTTTACCGGCGATGTGTGCATTTATGCTGCAGACACCGGTGATCGCTAATGCAGACAGTAATGGTAACACCGCTTCTGTAACAGAAGATTCAGCTGTAACGACTACACCTGGAACTGAGACTCCGACGGTAACACCTGCATTGCTAAATGGAATTATCAAGAAGGGTTCCAAGACATATTATTACAAAGACGGCGTAATGCAGAAAAACTGCTGGAGCCCGGATAAGAGACAGTATTTTGGCAAAAACGGAGCAGCCTATGCTGCACCGAAGGAATCTGGATATAAGAAAAATGTAGTAGTTAAGAAAATTGGCAAGAAGTATTACGGATTTGACAGAAACGGATACAAAGTGAAAAAGGGAGTGTATGCAGATATTAAAGGCACTCCTTATTACTTTGACAAGTATGGTGTCAGGGTAGCCAAGAAGAGCAGCCAGCTGAAAAAAGCCAGCAAATATATGGCAGATGGTGCGAAACTTCGCAAACTTCTTGGCAAACCCTCCAAGACCAAATCCTACTCTACCTGCATGACTGGCATAAGCAAAGATCTGAAATTAACCTACGCTAATATTTATGTATCACTTGGTAAGAAAATCGGCGGCGGAGAAATGGTATACGGCATTCAGTCCCGGTAACATTTTGGGTCGTTGAAAATAAAAGAAATATAAGATTGGAGAAAAAAGTATGAGAAAGTTCACCAAAACAATGGCTGCAGTCCTGTCACTTAGCATGACACTTACAATGGGCACTCCGGTATTTGCAGAGGAGACAGTTGCAGACACCAGCAATCGTGTGACAACTGTAGTGGAAAATCTGGCGGTTACGCCAACACCTGAACCGGAAAACAATCCTCCGAAAACCGGGTTCTACAAAAACGGCGGCAAAACCTACTATTACAAAAATGGTAAACTTGTAAAAGGCAAATATGGATATAAGATCAAGAACAAATATTACCATATTAACAAAAAAGGCGTAGTAACCACATCCTCCACAGCAGAGAAGCTGGCAGCCATCCGTCTTAAAAAATGCGGCGGAAACCTTAAGAAGGCATTTACCTGGAGTTCCACCAAGATTAAATATTTTGGTGGCGTTAAGAAACCTAGAAAAGGCAAGAACATAGTTGAATACTACGCAGCATACGGCTTTAAATACGGTAGAGGAGACTGCTACGTAATGGCAGCAACCTTCTGCATGATGGCGAAAGTAAAAGGCTTTACAAACGTGAAGTTTGTAAAGGGTTCTGTACCGCAGCGTAATGGCAAGAATGGTGAGCACGCATGGTGTGAGATCAAATCCGGTAAGACCACATACGTATATGATCCGAATTTTGCACATGATTACCGCAATAATCCAAAGGCAGGCAGTGGATATAAATTTAAATATGGTGATAAAGGAACCTATCAGTACAATAAAGAAAGAACAAAAATTAGCTTCTAATCTTTATAACTAAAAAGAATGACACAAGGAGATTTATCATGAAGAAAAAAGTATTAATGGCATTATTGACAGGCACATTAGCTGTTGCAGCCCCGGTAAGCTGTTTTGCAGCAGACGCATCAAAGACAGAAGCAGCAGATTCATCAGATGAGAATGCGGCTTCCGCTGAAGCTGAGGAAGAAGATACAGATGAGGCAGACAAAGAAGAAGCAGACGCTGCAAAAGAAGAGTCAGCTGCCAAGAAGAAAGAAGAATTAAAGAAAATTGGTGAGAAAACTGATGACTGCATTGCTTTTAAACTGAAAAATGGCACAGACAAAAGGATTACAGGACTTGCCATCAAGGCTTCTGATGAGACAGAATTTCCTGAGAATATGATGGAAGCTGATGATGCATTTGAGTTAAAAGAAAAGAAGAAAGTATACTTCGCCAAAGAAACAGATGAGACAACAGAAGAGAACACAGACGAAGTTTCTGAGGACGCAGCACCTACATATGATCTGCACCTTACATTTGAGGATGGAACAACTGCAGACGTTCATAGCGTAGAAATTGAGGATCTTGGCACTCTTACAATTCGCGAAAAAGAGGGAATTGTTTATGGTACTTATAAATTAAAGAGCACCAAGGAGAAGAAGAGTACTTACGACACTGAGAAAGCAATTGCAGATCAGGCAGCTGCAGATGCCGCAGCTGCACAGGCGGCAGCAGACCAGGCAGCAGCTGCACAGCAGACAGAGAGTTATGATTACTCCTACGATAACAATGATTATTCCTATGATTATGGCGGTGGGGATGATTATAGTGGCGGAGATGATTACAGCGGCGGTGATGACGGCGGAGACGGCTGCCTGGATAATGGTCTTTTAAATTAAAAAGATTTGCTTCCTATAGAGGGGCATACCATATAGGAATTTCAGTTGCCTTGCAACTCAAATACAGGACATGGCTCTTGCACTGTGAGGAGCAGTGCAGAGCCTGTTGTCCGGTTTAGGAGAAAAATATGTCGTTAGTATCCAACTTGTTTATCCTTTTTGTGGCGGCAAGTGTACTTGTCTTTTATCTTATTCCCCACAGATTTCAGTGGATCGTTCTTCTTGCTTTCAGCTACATCTATTATATTGCAGGCGGTCCGCGTTATGTTGTCTTTATTCTTTTTTCCACCCTTGTCACCTGGCTGATGGCTCTTCTTATTGAAAAAACAGAAATAAATGGAAATCATAAGGGTGCCAGGAAACTTCTGATTCTTGGTCTGATTCTTAACTTTGGTATGCTTGGAATCGTCAAGTACACCAACTTTGCAGTAGAAAATATCAATGCATTGCTGCATTTGAATCTGAGAGGGATACAGCTATTGCTTCCCCTTGGAATTTCCTTCTATACATTCCAGTCCTCAGGCTATCTTCTTGATGTATACTGGAAAAGATGCAAGGCAGAGAGACACCCGTTGAAATACGCATTGTTCGTATCCTTTTTCCCTCAGATTCTGCAGGGACCTATCGGCAGATATAGCCGCCTGGCAGATCAGCTTTATGCTGAACACAGGTTTGAGGGAAATAATATAATCAGAGGTTTTGAGCGGATTCTCTGGGGCTTTTTTAAGAAAATGATCCTTGCGGACTGGGCCGCTGTTTTTGCAGATGCTATTTTTGAAGATCCGGCAAAGTATAACGGGGTGGCACTTTTTGGAGTTTTGTTTTATACGATCCAGCTTTACGCAGATTTCTCTGGAGGAATGGATGTTGTGATCGGTATTGCCTCTATGTTTGGAATTGAACTGGATGAAAACTTCAAGCGCCCATTTTTTGCTGTATCTATCACGGATTTCTGGCATCGCTGGCATATCACTCTTGGAACCTGGATGAAGGATTATGTTTTTTACCCGGTGACCTTATCCGGCTGGATGGGTAAATTTGGAAAATGGGGCAAAAAGGTGTTTGGCAAGAAAATTGGCCGCACCCTTCCTATCTGCGTGGCCAATCTGATCGTATTCTTCGTTGTAGGCGTATGGCATGGCGCTGCGTGGAAATATATTGTATACGGTATGTATAATGGTATTATTATTGCCTTCAGCGGACTTATGGCAGAGAATTACCGTAAATGGAAAAAGAAGCTTCACATTTCCGGTAAGGAAACCTGGTATTATCTGTTCACTGTAATCCGTACTTTTGTATTGGTTGTGATCAGTATGTACTTTGATAGGGCAGACAGCGTTAGACAGGCATTTCATATGATGAAGCAGTCTATCACACAATTTGCTCCGGCCCAGCTGCTTTTGATTCCGGCAGGTAAACAGGGGACTTCTTTTACTCCATATGCTCTTGTGATTATAGCTGTTGGCTGTGTAATATTATTTGTGATAAGTCTCCTTCAAGAACGTGGCGTGAAGATTCGGGAATCTCTTGCCAGGCTTCCTCTTCCTGTTACAGTTGCCATTTATTTTTGCATGCTGATATCCATAGGTTTGTTCGGTTCCACAGCAGTAGCGAGAGGTTTTATTTATGCACAATTTTAAGAAAATTATAAAAACAATAGTAGTGGTTGCTGTGTGTGTGACGCTTCTTGCTGGATTGGATATGGCTCTTTATCCTTGTACCTTTATGAGAAATGACATTCATGCAGTGGTAAGTAACCAATATGATGACATTATTCTTGGAACATCCCATGGAATGACAGATATCGATCCGGCTGTGATGGAGGAAATCACAGGCAGAAGCGGTCATAATGTATGTGTAGGGGGAGAATATGGAATTGATGCCTATTATATTGCCAGACTGATTGCAGAGAAACAGAAGCCTGCAAGAATCATTTATGAGGTAGATCCGGGATATTTTGTTTCTGAGAAAGAAGAGGGAAATAACTATCTATTATTTTATCATGAGTTTCCATTTTCAAAAGCTAAGGTTGAATACTTCTGGAATTCTATTGCAAAATGCAATTTCCGCACTGTTTTGTTTCCCTGGTATGAGTATTCTCTTGGATATGAGCTTAGCAAGGTGAAAGAAACCTTCACTCAGAAATGGAATAAGGATTACGATATTGCCCATCTGAAAAGTGATACCCAGGAGTACCACGAAAGCGGTCTTATCGAGAGGTATCCGGTGGATACTACCAAGCTGAAAATGAAGGATTTGAAGCTCTTTGAGGAGGAACAGGTAAACCCTCAGAATATGGAATATCTTGGACGGCTGATCGATTTTTGCAGGGAAAATGATATCCAGTTTGTCGCAGTAACTACGCCGATTCCTATTAATACCTTACAGGCATATAGCGATAACTATAATGCTGCATGGAAATACTTTGGACAGTATTTTGATGAGCATGAAGTAACATATCTGAACTTTAATACCCAGTATTTTAAAGCATTTTCCCATGATCTTTCAGACTATACGGATTTTGATGGTCATATGAATGGAAATGCTGCAAAGGAGTATTCTAAGGTTCTGGCTAATATTCTGAAAGGAGAGGGTGTATGATAACAAGTATTTTGGAATATCTTGAAAGTTCTGCTTCCAGATATCCGGACAAAACAGCATTTGCAGATCTTGACGCTACATGTACATTTGAGGAATTACGCCTCCGGGCAAGAAGAGTTGGGACTGCCCTTGCAGAACATTTTGCTCCGAGAAATCCGGTGCCGGTTTTTATGGAAAAAAGTGTGGATACCATAGGTATGTTTATGGGGGCTGTTTATGCTGGATGTTTCTATGTGCTTCTTGATACTAAGCAGCCGGCTGCAAGAATTTCGCAGATTCTGGATATTCTTGACAGTAATGTGATTGTTACTTCCAGTAAGTACCAGAAGGATCTGGAAAAGCTGGAATTTAAGGGAACAATTCTTCTTACTGAGGAACTGGAAAAAACACCAGAAGACAGTTTTGTTCTGAAGAGTATTCGAGATCAGGCATTAGATACAGATCCGCTTTACGGCATTTTTACATCGGGATCCACAGGAGTTCCAAAGGGTGTTGTTGTGGGGCATCGTTCTGTAATTGATTTTATTGACTGTTTTACAGAGCTGTTTCATATTACAGGCGAAGATGTAATGGGAAATCAGGCACCATGGGACTTTGATGTTTCTGTAAAGGATATTTATTCAGGCCTGAAAACCGGGGCCACTGTGCAGATCATTCCCAAACAGTATTTTTCTATTCCTAAGAATCTTCTTGATTTTCTGGTTGAGAGAGAGGTTACCACGATCGTATGGGCTGTGTCTGCTATGTGCATTATCAGTACCCTGAATGGTTTTACCTATAAGGTGCCAGACAAGATTAAAAAGGTTTTGTTCTCTGGAGAGGTTATGCCTATTAAGCATCTTAATATCTGGAGAAAATATCTTCCAGATACTATGTTTGTAAATATTTATGGTCCTACAGAGATTACCTGTAATTGTACATATTATATTGTTGACAGAGACTTTGAACCGGGAGATGTGCTTCCAATGGGGAAAGCCTTTCCTAACGAAAAAGTCTTCCTTCTGGATGAAGAAGATCATCTGGTTACAGAAAAGAGGATAAACGGTGAGATTTGTGTGGCAGGTAGTGCGCTTGCACTTGGCTATTATAGAAATCCTGAACAGACAAATAAGGCATTTGTTCAGAACCCTTTGAATGACAGATATCTGGAGCCTATTTATCGTACAGGAGACCTTGCTTTCTACAATGAAAACGGGGAGCTTTGCTTCGCTACACGTAAGGACTTCCAGATTAAGCATATGGGACATAGAATTGAGCTTGGTGAGATTGAGACAGCAATGGATAAACTTCCTGAGATTCGAAGAAGTCTGTGTATTTACGATCAGGCAAAAAATAAAATCGTTGCTTTTTATGAGGGTGATATCGATCGTAAGCAGCTGTCACGTTCCCTTGTGAAATATGTACCAAACTTTATGGTGCCGAATGTATTTGTCCAAGTGGATACCATGCCTCTTACAAAGAATGGCAAGATTGACAGGAAAGAGCTGACAGCCAGATATCAGGAGGGAAGATAAATGGCGGATTATAATTTTTTGCAGAAATTTATAGAAGATAAGAATCCTACGCCTTCCTATGTATTTGATCTGGATGCTTTGGCTGTACATGTAAATAAGATTAAGGAGCTGCTTGTAGGAAAAGCAAGAGTCTGCTATGCTATGAAGGCCAATCCTTTTCTTACAAGACCAATGATGAAGCATGTAGATCTTTTCGAAGTATGCTCTCCGGGAGAATTTCGTATTTGTGAGCGTGTCTCTGTTCCAATGGAGAAAATCGTGCTTTCAGGTGTATATAAAAATCCTTCTGATATCCGATATGTACTTGAAACATACGGTGAAAAGGGTGTATATACAGTAGAATCTCTGGAGCATCTGAAGCATTTGCAGAGGATTGCGGGTGAACTGGGGCTGACTATTGATGTGCTGCTTCGTGTGACCAGTGGTAATCAGTTTGGTGTGGATGAAGAAGATATTCGCAAGATTATTTCCAGGAGACAGGAGTATACTGCACTTCACATTCTGGGACTTCAGTTCTATTCAGGTACTCAGAAGAAAAATCTTTCTCAGATGGAAAGGGAGCTTCAGAGTCTGGATGCCTTTCTGGGAGACCTTAAGAAGGATTATGGGTATCAGGCAGAGGAGCTTGAGTACGGACCAGGATTGTTTGCACCTTATTTTGTGAAGGATAAGGAGGAGTCTGTTGAGGAGCTTCTGGGTGGATTTGGAAGGCTTCTGGATAATCTTACCTTTGGGGGAAATGTAATACTGGAGATGGGACGATATCTTACCTATCTGTGTGGTTATTATATTACTTCTATCGTGGATATGAAGGTGAATCATGGTCTGAATTATGCTATTGTGGATGGCGGTATTAATCATCTGAATTATTATGGCCAGGCGATGGCTATGAAGCGGCCTCATTGTACACAGACCGATAATACGGGAAATATACGCATGGAGGGTGATGAGGAACAGTGGAATTTATGCGGTTCTCTTTGTACTGTAAGTGATGTGATCGTAAAGCTTTTTCCATTGAAAAAACCACAGATTAGTGATATGCTCATATTTGAACGTGTAGGTGCATATTCTGTGACAGAGGGGATTTATTTATTCCTGAGCAGACCGATGCCAAGAATTTATTTCTGGCATAAGGGAAATCTTACTTTGGTTCGGGAGGCATTACACACAGATGAATTTAATTCGGAAAGAGAGGAAATGAAAAATGGACAAATTAATTGAAATTCTTGAGGAAATCCAGCCAGATGCGGATTATGAAACCTGTGAGACACTGATCGATGATGGGATCCTTGATTCCTTCGCAATTTTATCTATTGTCAGTGAGCTTCAGGACGAGTTTGATATCACTATTACACCGGCTGATATCGTACCGGAGAACTTTAACTCAGCAGCAGCCCTTTGGGAGATGGTTTGCCGTCTGAAGGGCTGATTACAAGAGACTGATTTATTGGGAGAGAAAGAGTATGCGAAAGATAAGCAAATTTCTGGCAGTTATAGCAATCAGTATTATGGCTGTATGCGTACCTGCCCAGGCTTCTGAAATTACCCCAGAGGTGACTGCAGCTCCAACTGTGACTGCAGTTCCAGTTCAGCCTACGGCAGCACCGACTAGAAAGAAAGGCCTTGTAAAAGAAGGAAAGAAATATGTTTATTACGACAAAAAGGGTAATAAACTGAAAAATAAATGGAAAACCATTCACAAAAACCGTTACTATTTTGACGCGAACGGAAAGGCGGTTACAGGTGGGAAAAGAATTGGTAAATACATATATGTATTTAATCTGGAAGGCAAACTGATTCGTCCCACTAAGGCCAAAATTGTAAAAGTAGGAAAGACATCCTATTATGTAGACACAAAGGGTCATGCATATGTTGGATTCTTTAAACTTGGAAACCGTCTTTACCGGGGCGATGTAAAAGGTCGTCTTACCAAGAATAAAACAGTTTCCAATGTTACCTTTAACCGCAAGGGATATGCAGATAACGATGTAAATGCAAAACTAAAAATAGAGCTTATGAATGTTATTTCCAGGATCACCAATCCGGGGATGAGTAAATCCCAGAAAATGTATGCCTGCTGGTGTTATCTTACCAGCAGCAGTAATTTCTACTATTCCGGCTACTGGCCAGACTTTAATAAAAAAGGCTGGCAGCGAGAGGTAGCATACAATATGCTTGTTTCAGGTGGCGGTGACTGTTATGGCTTTGCCTGCACCTTTGCTGCAATGGCAAGAGAGATTGGCTATAATCCTTATGTAGTTCTTGGACGTGTATCCGGTACCAGAGATGGTGCAGCAGATGGCCTTACCAGTCATGGCTGGGTCATTATTGACGGATGCTACTATGATCCGGAGGCACAGTTTGCAGGATGGTACAGAGGTGTATACGGAAGCGGCAGCTACGACATCAATCATCAGATTAAGAGCATTGTGAGATTTGCGTCATAATTGACGGATACGTCACATCGGCGAAATGTGAAGCATTTTGAAGAGGGCTTTGAATAATTAAATATCTGACATCATGTAGAGCGGAAGAGAAGATATGCATTATTTCTTTTCCGCTCTTTGCGTATACAAAAATTCATTAGACTGCAACTTGATGAGAGCGTTCAGACAAATTTGTTAATAAATTGGGGTGTGCAGACGCGAAAATTACTTTCTGCATTAATTGTTTTGCATTGAAGTTACAGGGGAAAAGAAAAATGGGAAAGAGAATGGTAATACATAAATGGAAAGTCTGGGTTGTGCGAATTGCTTTTTCATGTGGACTTCTTATTATCTCACCAACATTACAGACAGAGGCTGCCACAAAGAACAGCTGGACAGTAAAAGTAAATAACGAGTACAAGGCTAAACTTGTAAAAAAGAAAGATCAATGGTATCTTCAGTCTACATCCATTCAGATGAAGAATAAGAAAGGGACGGAAAGAATCGCATATCTTTCAATTCCATCCAATGTGGGACTTGCCAGTGGTTATTATTATTTTTGGACAGATGGACGAATAGACAAAAGGAAAAAATTTCATGCTCTTGATACGAAAATTGGGACTACACGCTTTAAAGGCTCCTATTATTTTGGGGAAACAGCCGGACGGCTGAAACAGACGGCTGGTTGGATTGTGTTTAAGGGAAAGAAGCTCGCCCTGAACAAAAATGGAAAATTGTATACAAACCGCTGGTACAAAGGTTATTATCTGACGGAGCATGGCACAATTGCCACAAACCGCAAGATTTCCGGCACCTTGTATGTAGATGCAGAAGGGAAAAAATGCGCGAAGGAAGAGGTAAAGTTAAGCAAACTGAGAATAAAAATAAATGAAAAACTGAAAGGATACAGGGGGAACTGGTCTGTTTATGTGAAAGATTTAAAAACAGGAGATGTCCTTTCCATAAATGAGACCAGCATGTATCCGGCAAGTGTGATCAAGCTTTTTGTGATGGAGGCTGTTTATGCCGGTGCTGCAGAGAAAAAAATCAGTCTTAACAGCTATGTGAACGGTCTTTTGGACAGCATGATAACAATCAGTGACAATGAGAGCTACAATGAGTTGGTTCGGACTGTAGGACAGGGCAGTTTCGCGTAAGTATTCGAACCAGATGCTAAATCTTCTGCTGGCGCAGGAAAGGCGGTATAAAATTCCTGCAGGTCTCCCCTCAGGCGTTAAGTCTGGAAATAAGACCGGGGAGACAGACAGCTATCAGCATGATGCGGCGATTGTATATGGAAAAAAGACAGATTATGTGATTGTTGTGTTTGCACAAGTTGGCGAATATACAGGAATTAATGGGATAAAGGAAATATCCGGTATGGTATATGAGCGCCTGAATTAAATTAGTATGTATAAAATCCTGCTATTTCGCAAGAAACGAGGTAAAGTCCATATGTTTATCCAACCAGTTCCCTGCGATTCCGACGCCTTTTCCCATGGTAAAGGCGGCTACAACGGTACCAATTCCAAGTCCTTTGATATGCCCGAGACCGAATCCGGTGAGGGCAGCAGTGATAATCAGGCAGATTACATCGAAGCTGATCTTGATTTTTGGATATGCCACAGAAGTGATCTGGGACAGTTCCCTTGGGAAAAGGTCAGTAGGGACAATAGGCATTTTGCAGCGGTTGGAAATAGCGATTCCAATACAGATCAAAATGTAGCTTGCAATAAAATAAAAAATTCTCCAGCCAATTGCTGTAGGAAGAACATTTATCCATAATTCATGTACATCAAGCAGCTCCCCGAAAACGAATCCTACTACGAAGCTGAATAGATACTGGACTACGAATTTTTTCCGCAGGATCATCAGCGCCAGTACCAGAAGTCCCTGAAATATGTAGGTCCATGTTCCAAGGCTTATCTTCGGAAAGACGCAGGAAAAAGCGTAGGGAACACTGGAAATAGCGGAAATTCCTGTCCCGGAATAGAGCATAAGGACAACGCCGAAGCTGTTGATGGCAACCGCAAGAAGAAGTGCAAGCTCTCCCCGGTAGATTGGGAGAGATTTTTGTGTAGTTTGTGTATTCAAGTGAAAAGCCTCCTGTCATGTTGATTCTTGCATATTATACTACGGATGTGAAAAAATGCAATAAAAAACAGATTTGTTGTTATAATAACTGAATATCACGAAAATTTATAGTATAGTTACGAAAAACAGTTATAGCAGGAGGCTTTTTATCATGGATAAGATGAAAAATATAAGTAAAGCAGAAGTGCTGGTATTAAAGGACCAGGTAGCTTACCAGGAGGGACAGGTTGTGAGCCGCACACTTGCACAGAATGCGGCAGTGAGTGTTACCCTTTTCTCATTTGATAAAGGGGAGGAGATCAGTACACATGAGTCTGGCGGAGATGCATTTGTTACCTGTCTGGATGGTGTGGGGGAAATCACTATTGATGGTGTGAAGTACGAATTACATGAAGGTGAGTCTATTGTAATGCCTGCGAAGCATCCTCACGCAGTTATGGGAAAAGAGAAATTTAAAATGCTTCTTGTGGTAATTTTCTAGAGTATTTTTCAAATACGCTTTAGAACAGACAACTACTGAAAAATATTATCATGTAATCTTCTTGCAATCCCATGATGGTTAGCGTATACTAATCAATATAGTTAGGAATAGCTAACCTAACAGTGTAAATCATTTGGACTCCTTTATTATGGCAGAAAGACCGCTGGCATAATAAAAGGAGTTCCTTTGAAAATGAAAGGAGTATACATACCATGGATTACTTAGAAATTGAGAAAGTTATTGGAAGAGAAATTATGGATTCCAGAGGAAATCCCACAGTAGAAGCGGAGGTTTATCTGGTAGATGGAACTATCGGCAGGGGAGCTGCTCCCAGCGGTGCTTCTACAGGCGAATTTGAGGCTCTGGAGCTTAGAGATAATGATAAGGGCAGATACCTTGGAAAAGGTGTCACAAAAGCCGTAGAGAACATTAACACATCCATCAACGAGGTAATTTCAGGAATGGATGCATCTGACATATACGCCATCGACAAAGCCATGATAAAGGCAGATGGAACCAAGGACAAATCAAACTTTGGTGCAAATGCAATCCTGGCTGTTTCCATCGCATGCTGCCGTGCAGCTGCAACATCCCTTGATATCCCGCTTTATCGTTTCCTCGGTGGTATTTCCGGAAACCGTATGCCAGTACCGATGATGAACATTGTAAACGGCGGCTGCCATGCACTTTCCTCAGGACTTGATGTGCAGGAGTTTATGATCATGCCAGTTGGAGCACAAAGCTTCAAAGAGTGCTTAAGATGGTGTGCAGAAGTTTTCCATGCTCTTGCAGCTATTCTGAAATCAAGAGGACTTGCAACATCTGTTGGTGATGAGGGTGGTTTTGCACCAGCTCTGAAATCTGATGAAGAAGCAATTGAGACAATTCTTGAGGCTGTTAAGAATGCAGGCTATGATCCAGGAAAAGATTTTATGATCGCTATGGACGCAGCTTCTTCTGAGTGGAAGACTGGTAAACTTGGCGAGTACAAGCTTCCAAAGGCCGGTACTGTTTACACATCTGACGAGCTGATCGACCACTGGAAAAAACTGGTTGACAAGTATCCGATCATCTCCATCGAGGATGCGCTTGATGAGGAAGACTGGGAAGGATGGAAGAAGCTTACCAAAGAACTGGGAGATAAAGTGCAGCTGGTAGGTGATGACCTGTTTGTAACAAATACAGAGAGACTTTCCAAAGGTATTTCTCTTGGATGCGGCAATTCCATCCTAATCAAGCTGAACCAGATCGGATCTGTATCAGAGACTCTTGAGGCAATCAAGATGGCTCATAAGGCTGGTTATACAGCAATTTCTTCCCATCGTTCAGGCGAGACAGAGGATACTACGATTGCTGACCTTGCAGTAGCATTAAATACCTGCCAGATCAAGACCGGTGCTCCGTCCAGAACAGAGCGTGTTGCAAAATACAATCAGCTGCTCCGCATCGAGGAAGAGCTTGGAAATGCAGCAGTATATCCGGGAATGAGCGCATTCAATGTAAAACGCTAATGTTCCGCAAAGCGGTTACTGACTGCAAAGTGAACAGTAACAGATTTACGAGATGATTTCACAGATGTAATCTACCTTATACCCCCTTAAGTAGTGTTATAGAAAGATTCCCCTGCCAGGAAAGCGTGGTTCCATGGCAGGGGGATTTTTAGGATTATTTATTGCGATTTACAGGTGATATTCCGTGAATAATGTTACTGCAAACCGTACAATTATTTCATTCTGTTATTACAGGAATACATATTTCAGAACAAAGATAACAGCCAGTGCATACATAAGCGGGCTGATCTTTTTGTCCTTAGCTTTTCCGGTACAGACGTTGATGATAACATAAGAGATAACACCAAGTGCAATACCTTCGGAAATGCTGTACAGGAACGGCATTGCAATGATTGCGATAAATGCCGGAATCGCTTCTGTAAGGTCGTCAAAGTCGATCTTGGTAACAGAGGTCAGCATAAGGAATCCAACCACGATCAGAGCCGGAGCTGTGGCGAAGGAAGGAATCGCCAGGAAGATCGGGGAAAGGAACAGGGAAAGTGCGAACAAAATAGCGGAAACAAGTGAAGTAAGACCTGTACGTCCGCCCTCTGCAACACCAGAAGCGCTCTCAACAAACGTGGTAACAGTAGAAGTACCACACATAGCACCTACAGTAGTACCAACAGCATCGGAAAGAAGAGCACCTTTGATTTTTGGAAGCTTACCGTCTTTGTCCAGCATGTCTGCCTTGGAAGCAACACCGATCAGAGTTCCCAGAGTATCAAACATATCTACAAATAAGAATGCAAACATGATAACGATAAAGTCAAGTGAGAAAACTCCTGCGAAATCCATTTTCATAAAGGTAGGAGCCATACTCGGTACGGAAATTCCATTGGAAAAATCCGGGAGAAGACTGTAGAAACCTGCATCCGGATTTGGAACATAAAGTCCCACAAACTGACAGAGGATTCCAAGCGCCCATGTAATAAGGATGCCCCACAGGATACCGCCTTTTACATTCTTTACAAGAAGTATGCCGGTAACCAGTACGCCAATCAGGGCAAGAAGAACAGTGATTCCAAGATAATTGAAAGAACCATCTGACATGGAGCCCTTAAAGGAGAACATGCTTACCAGTGTGGAATCATTGTTTACAACGATCTTTGCATTCTGCAGACCAATAAATGCGATGAAAAGGCCAATTCCAACAGAAACTGCGTGTTTCAGTGTCATAGGAATGGAGTTAAAGATTGCTTCACGTACATTGGTAAGGGAAAGCAGGATAAAGATGATACCTTCCACAAATACAGCAACCAGAGCCTGCTGCCAGGAATAACCCATTCCAAGAACTACGGTATATGCAAAGTATGCATTCAGTCCCATACCGGGTGCCAGGACAAACGGGTAATTGGATAACAGTGCCATCAGGCAGGTTGCAATGAAGGATGAAAGTGCAGTAGCAGTAAAGACTGCACCGCGGTCCATTCCGGCAGCGGAAAGGATGTTGGGATTGACAGCGAGGATGTAAGCCATGGTCATGAATGTGGTAATACCGGCCATGATTTCGGTCTTCACGTCAGTGTGGTTTTCCTTCAGGTGAAAAAGTTTTTCAAGGTTCATAAATGTACCCCCTTCTTTTTACGGCAGCTTGTGTGCCGTTTTTTATATTTTACAGGAATGTTTTGGATGTTGCTTTGCCACGCCCGCAACGCGGATTCCTGCAAATTTCAGGTAGTGAACATTTGACAGAGGATAGAGCTTCGAAAAAATCTCTGCAAAATGAATATTATCATTTCAGGGCTTGTCACATCTTTGTGTGTTTGTTTATATATTTGGCTTTGTATTTAGAATATACAATTGTCTGATCTTTATACAGTCCATAATATCCAGAAGCCGCATAGCTGATAGAAACGGCGATCAGATAGAAGGACACTCCCTTAAAGCCAAACATTTCAAAGGCAATCAGAATAGAAGTAATCGGGCAGTTCGTCACACCACAGAAAACAGCAGCCATTCCGCAGGCTGCGCAAAGGGAGGGAGAAAGCCCTATCAGCTGTCCTGCCATGCATCCGAAAGTGGCGCCTACGCAGAAAGACGGAACGATTTCGCCTCCGCGAAAACCAGCCTTCATAGTCAGTGCGGTAAGGAGCATTTTCCAGAAGAAAGCCATATAATCGGTGTCTCCGGTCTCCACTGCTTTCTCAATAAGCTCAGCACCGGCTCCCATGTAATCCGTAGTTCCAAGAATCAGTGTAATAAAAATAACCAGAACGGCACCGGCCACTACCCGTGCATATTTATTAGAAAAAAACCGGCCGTAGAATCTGGCTGTCTCGTTTAAAATAATACAGAAGACAATACTGATCACTGCACATCCAAGGGCTACAACGCCCATTTTCAGCCCTGTTTCCAGAGAAAGTGCAGGAATATTTACTACGTGAAAAGCTTCCGGCGTAACGCCCATACCAGCCGCAAAACGGGATGCGATCAAAGATGCGATCATACAGGGCATAAGAGCTGTATAATACATAACCCCTACACTGACCACTTCCAAGGAAAAAACAGCTGCAGCCATTGGTGTGCCAAATAGTGCAGAGAAAGCAGCACTCATACCACACATAACGATCACATGACGGTCTTCCTCATCGAGATGGATCCATCTGCCAAGAAGATTGGCAATGCTGCCACCCAGCTGAATAGCTGCACCCTCACGTCCTGCTGAACCACCGGCAAGATGTGTCAATGCAGTCGAAATAAAAATCAGCGGACCGGATCTCCAGGGCACATCATCCTGGGAACGGACTGTAGAAAGGACTTGATTCGTGCCGCCATCGTCTTTTCCGAATTTTTCATAAAGAAATACGATGCAAAGTCCGAACAGGGGCAAGAGAAAAAAGGTCCACAGATGTGCCTTGCGGTAACCGGTCACTGCCTTCAGCACAAAAGAAAATAAAGTACTGAAAGCTCCCGCTATACATCCTACCACCACTGCCAGAAGCAGCCACTTAAGCAGGTTCCCCATGTCACGTCTGATAGCTCCGGAGTAATAGCGAAATTTGTCCTCCGGAGTCTGCCTGTTGTCTTTTTCCATAGTATTTTCGTCCTCTCATGTATAGTTGTGACTTACTCCATTTTGTCACCTGAAATAATTGTTTGATATTACTGGAAAATTCCTTTTATAAATACGAATTTATGCGTATTTTCATTATACTATATACGCTCAGAAAAAGCGACAAAAATTTTTGAGAATTTCAAAAATTGTCTATAATTTTAAAGCAGATTGGAAAATGGAAACATAATTTATTATAAGTTTCTTTTTATCGGGGAAAATAATGGAAAAATCCTTTTATACCGGAAAAGGAATCGGTGTGTGTATTCTGGATACCGGGATTTATGAGCATATAGATTTTACTGGCAGGATCTGGGCTTTTTATGATTTCCTGGCTTTTAAAAGGCGGCCTTATGACGATAATGGACATGGCACCCATGTAGCCGGGCTGGTGGCAGGAGATGGCACTGCTTCCATGGGAAAATACAGAGGCGCAGCACCAGGCTGCGGAATCATTGCCCTGAAGGTGCTTGACCGTTATGGAACGGGCAGTCAGGATGACGTGCTTCGGGCTCTTCGGTGGATTCGGGAATACAGGCAGCAGTACAGGATCCGGGTGGTAAATATTTCTGTGGGAACTACCTGTAACTCAAAAAGAAACCATGCCAGGCTTCTGGAAAGTGTGGAGCAACTGTGGGATGAAGGAGTGGTAGTGGTCACAGCTGCCGGAAACCAGGGACCAAGGCCGGGCAGTATCACAGCTCCGGGAAGCAGCAAAAAAGTGATCACAGTGGGCTCCAGCGATTTGTTGGAAGGGCGCAGTGCTATTTCAGGGAGAGGACCAACGGCGGAATGCGTGTGCAAGCCGGATATTGTGGCGCCTGGAAATAAGATCATGTCCTGCGTGCCTGGAAAACCTTATTCTTATGGTGTGAAAAGCGGCACCTCTATGTCTACGCCTCTGGTGACAGGTGCTATTGCTTGTGCTTTGGAAAAAAATCCTGCACTTACCAATACGGATATCAAAACTATGCTGATGAATAGCGCAGAGGATATGGGACTGCCTCAAAACCTGCAAGGGTGGGGGAAATTTAACCGCAGAAAGTTTCTGAAAATGTAAAAGCAGCCAATTGTGTGAAAAGGATTTCTGCTTAAGTGATTTGAAGAAATGTACGAAAAAGAATACACAAACTTTGATAAAGAATTATCACTTTACAGTATAAAAGCACTTGACGAAGTCGCTTTAAGTGAGTAAAATGGACAGCAAGAGTTCCAAGAGATGAGGAGGAAATATCTATGGAAAACAGACGTGTTTCTATGAATCGCCACACAAACCTGCTTCAGTTAGAGGAGCATATGTATCCGCTTGTGGATGTTGCAACTCCCAATGTATTCCGAAATCTTTTTCCATATTCTGAAGTACCGAAAATTGCATTCAACGACCGAGTTGTTCCACATCATATGCCAGATGATATCTGGATCACCGACACGACATTCCGTGATGGCCAGCAGTCCAGAGCACCATACAGCACTGAGCAGATCGTAAGGATTTATGATTACCTTCATAAGCTGGGCGGACCGGAAGGAAGGATTCGTGCTTCTGAATTTTTCCTTTACAGTAAGAAAGACCGTGATGCTGTTGAGAAATGTATGGAGAGAGGCTATGAGTTCCCTGAGGTTACCAGCTGGATCCGTGCAAATAAGAAGGACTTCCAGCTTGTCCGCGATATGGGTATGAGAGAGACCGGTATCCTGGTAAGCTGTTCCGATTATCATATTTTTTATAAGATGAAAATGACACGTAAACAGGCGATGGAGCATTATTTAAGCATTGTAAAAGAATGTCTGGAAATCGGTGTTTCTGTCCGTTGCCATCTTGAAGACATTACACGAGCTGATATTTATGGCTATGTTATCCCATTCTGCCTTGAGCTGATGAAGCTTCGCCAGCAGTACGGCATTCCGGTTAAGGTTCGCTGCTGTGATACCATGGGCTACGGTGTTAACTATCCTGGTGCCGTGATCCCTCGTTCTGTACCTGGTATTATTTATGGTATTATGGTTCATGCAGGCGTTCCTTCTGAACTGATCGAGTGGCATGGACATAACGACTTCTATAAGGCAGTCAGCAACTCCACAACAGCATGGCTGTATGGTGCGTGTGGTGTTAATACTTCTTTGTTTGGTATCGGAGAGCGTACCGGAAATACACCTCTTGAGGCAATGGTATTTGAATATGCACAGCTTCGCGGAAACCTTGGTGGTATGGATACAACGGTTATCACAGAGCTTGCTGAGTACTATGAGAAAGAGATTGGCTACCACATACCGGAAAGAACTCCCTTCGTTGGAAAGAACTTCAATGTAACAAGAGCTGGTATCCACGCCGACGGACTTCTGAAAAATGAGGAAATCTATAATGTATTTGATACCGAGAAATTCCTGAACCGCCCGGTTGAGGTTGCCGTTTCCAATACTTCCGGAGCTGCCGGAATCGCACACTGGATCGACAGCCATTATCGCCTGAAGGGCGACCAGAAGGTTGATAAGAACAGCGAGCTTGTAAAGATGATCAAGTCCTGGGTTGACCAGCAGTATGAGGATGGCCGTGTTACTGTGCTTTGCGATACAGAACTTGAAGCAATTGTAGCAGAGACTTGCCAGAGACTTGGAATTACGTTAAAATAGGGTTGCTGCGGACATAGTTCACAGTTACCACAAAACATATACTAGGAGGTAATAATGGGTAAAATTCAAATGCAGACCCCTCTTGTTGAGATGGATGGGGACGAGATGACCAGAATTCTGTGGCAGTTGATCAAGGATGAGCTTCTTCTTCCTTTTATTGATCTGAAGACAGAATACTATGATCTTGGACTGGAATACAGAAATGAGACTGATGACCAGGTAACCATAGATGCAGCGGAAGCCACCAAGAAATACGGAGTTGCTGTTAAATGTGCCACCATTACCCCGAATAAAGCCAGAATGTCTGAGTATAATCTGAAAAAAATGTACAAAAGCCCTAACGGAACTATTCGTGCAATCCTGGATGGAACTGTTTTTCGTGCTCCCATTGTGGTAAAGGGAATCGAGCCATGTGTGAAGAACTGGAAGAAACCTATCACCATTGCCCGTCATGCTTACGGCGATGTATATAAGAATGCCGAGATGTACATTGACAAACCAGGAGATGCTATGCTGGTATTCAAAGGAGAAGACGGCGAGGAGAGAACGGAGCTGATCCATCACTTTGATACTCCAGGCGTGATCCAGGGTGTTCATAACCTGGACAAATCCATTACCAGCTTTGCAAGATGCTGCTTTAATTATGCCTTAGATACGAAACAGGATCTGTGGTTTGGCGGCAAGGATACCATTTCCAAAACATACGATGGCAAATTTAAAGAAATTTTCCATAATATTTATGAAGCTGAGTTTAAGGAAAAATTTGAGGCCGCAGGCATTACTTTCTTCTATAGTCTGATCGATGATGTAGTAGCCCGTGTAATGAAAGCAGAAGGTGGATTTATCTGGGGCTGTAAGAACTATGACGGGGATGTTATGAGTGACATGATTTCCTCTGCATTTGGTTCTCTGGCAATGATGACTTCTGTACTGGTTTCTCCGGATGGATATTATGAGTATGAGGCGGCTCACGGAACTGTACAGAGACATTACTATCGTCATCTGAAAGGAGAGGAGACCTCTACCAACTCTGTAGCAACAATCTTCGCCTGGACCGGTGCTCTGCGAAAAAGGGGTGAGTTGGATCAGAATCAGGAGCTTATAGAGTTCGCAGATAAACTGGAGAAAGCAACCCTTTCCACTATCGAAGGCGGACAGATGACCAAAGACCTGGCACTGATTACTTCTTTAAAAGATGTAAAAGTCCTTAACAGCCGCGAGTTTATTCTTGCAATCAGAGAGAAGCTTGAGGCCATGTAATAAAACAGACAGCTTTAATAAGTTGTTTAAAGTAAAAATGTTAATATTGTTATAAAAAACAGGAACGGTTTCGGATATTTATATTCGAAATTCGTTCCTGTTTTTGAAATAAATATGAAATGTAAGGCTCAAAAGAACAGGTTACTGGTAATTTATGCCAGCTCCTCCCATTTTTCATAAAGTCCTTCCAGTTCTTCTGCTATAGCAGCTTTTTCCCGGCTGAGCTTCGTGCATTCTGCCACATTCGTACAGATATCTGGCAGAACCATGGTTTCATCAATTTCTTTATCCCTTGTTTCCAGTTCTTCAATCCGTGCTTCCACTTTCTTCAGCTCATTTTCCCGTTTTCTCTTCAGAGCCTGTTCCTCTTTCTGCTGCTGCCAGGTGAGTTTGGTTTCAGAGACGTTTTCCTTAACTTCCTGAGCGGCGGTCTCCTGAACAGGAGCATAAATCCGGGTCATCTCCTCCTTCTTTTCCAGGTAGTAATCATAATCACCGATATAATTGACAATGGCCTGGTTGGTCAGATCCATAATGCGGGTAGCAGTCTGGTTAATAAAATAACGGTCATGGGAAACGTAGAGGACAGTTCCTGTGTAGCTGTTCAGTGCTTCCTCCAGAATCTCCTTGGATGCAATATCCAGATGGTTGGTAGGCTCATCCAGTATCAGGAAGTTGGCTTCTGAGAGCATCAGCTTCGCCAGGGAAACACGGCCACGTTCACCACCAGAGAGAGAGGAGATCAGCTTAAACACATCATCTCCTGTAAAAAGAAAAGCAGCCAGCATATTGCGGATTTCAGTCTCAGTGAGAGTCGGATATGTGTCTGATATCTCCTGGAAAATAGTTTTCTCCATATGCAGAACATGGTGTTCCTGATCATAGTATCCGATCTGAACCTTGGAACCCAAGGCAAAGCGTCCTGCATCAGCATCCACAATTCCATTGAGAATCTTCAAAATTGTGGTCTTACCAGTACCATTGTTGCCAATCAGGGCAACACGCTCCCCACGTTTGATTTCAAAATTAATATCTGTAAACAAAGTCTGTCCCGGGAAAGCCTTGGAAAGTCCTTCTACAGTAAGTACATCATTTCCACTGATAAAACGTGGTTCCAGGGAAATACGCATCTGGTTATCAATTTCAATTGGTTTCTCAATGCGCTGGATTTTGTCCAGCATTTTTACACGGCTCTCAGCACGCTTAATGGATTTCTCGCGGTTAAAGGAGCGGAGCTTGGTGATAACAGCCTCCTGATGTTTGATCTCTCTTTGCTGGTTCAGGTAAGCCTTGTACTGGGCGTCACGCAGCTGCGCTTTTTTCAGGGCATAAGCGGAATAGTTGCCTTCGTACATTCTCATCTGGGCAGCCTCGATCTCCACGATCTTGGTAACTACCTTGTCCAGAAAATAACGGTCATGGGAAACGATAAATACAGCACCCGGGTAGTTGAGAAGATAGGTCTCAAGCCATGCAATGCTCTCCATATCCAGATGGTTGGTAGGCTCGTCCAGAAGGAGAATATCCGGTTTGGAAATCAGAAGCTTGCCAAGTGCAACCCGGGTTTTCTGACCTCCGGAAAGGTTCTCAATCTGTTTGCCGTAGTCTTCTTCTTCAAATCCAAGACCTTTTAAAACACCTACGATTTCACTTTTATAAGCGTAGCCGTTTTCCAGCTCAAACTGGTGAGTCAGGCGGGTGTAGCTGTTCATCAGGCTCTCAAGTTTGTCTCCTGCTACGTATTTCATTTCCTGCTCCAGAGAACGGATCTTGTCCTCCATATCCAAAATGTACTGCTTGGTGGTCATCAGTTCTTCGTAAATGGTGTGATGACCGTGGATATCCTGGTACTGGGCCAGATAACCGATCTTCTTATCCTTGGCAATGACCACCTGACCGGAATCCGCGGAAATCTCCTCCATGATAATACGAAGAAGAGTTGTTTTCCCCGCACCGTTATTGCCGATGAGAGCGGCCTTTTCCCGTTCTTCTATGTGAAAAGAAGCATCCTGCAGGATCACCTTTTCCCCAAAAGATTTGCAGATGCTCTGACATGATAAAATCATAAGTTCCTCCTTAAAAAGGCGGTTCTGTATACACAGAAACAGCATTATTAGAATGTTCAATAGTATATTATACTTGAAAAATTTATTTTTTGAAAGAATAATTGTCAAATCACAAAAAAATTTGCAAAAATTTGTAATTCTGCACAACTTTAATTGACAAGAAAATAACATTTCGGTATAATTGACATAGTGTTACGCGGGCTGCCGTTTACAGGTAATGTTCCGCGATGCGTTTTTAGCGGAAAAATACAGGCAGCGGAAACAAGGAGGGGAACATTTTGGATGCAAAAGAGATCTCAAAGGCGGTAATTAAGAGATTGCCAAGATATTATCGCTATCTGGGGGAGCTGATGGAAGAGAAGGTGGAACGTATATCTTCCAACGACCTGAGTAAAAAAATGCATGTGACTGCTTCACAGATCCGACAGGACTTAAATAATTTTGGCGGTTTTGGACAGCAGGGATATGGATATAATGTAGAATATCTTTATACAGAAATTGGTAAAATACTGGGATTGGACACCATTCATCCCATGATCATCCTGGGCGCAGGTAATCTGGGACAGGCACTTGCCAATTATGGAGACTTCGAAAAACGTGGCTTCCGTCTGGTTGGAATTTTTGATATAAACCCGGTTCTGGAGGGAATTTCCGTTCGCGGGATTGAGATTCGGATGATCAACAGTCTCCCGGAATTTATCAGGGAGAATCAGGTGGAGATTGCTATTTTAACCCTGCCGAAGAATAAGGCCAAGGAGATGGCGAAGGTTCTTATTGACAATGGAATCAAGGCAATCTGGAATTTTGCCCATACAGATCTTGACGCCCCGGAGGATGTGATCGTGGAGAATGTTCATCTGTCCGAGAGCCTGATGGCTCTGTCTTACAACTTAAGCCAGTATCGTAACGAACATAAAGAAAACAAAGAATAAAAGTCAAAGAGGACTGCTGCTTGTCTCGCTGAAGGATTTACAGGAGACCGGGCGGCAGTTTTGCATTAGGAGTGGTCTTATGAAAAAAGTTGTAACCTGCAGTCAGATGAAGCTGCTTGACCATGGCACCATTCATAATATGCATGTTCCCTCACTGGTTCTCATGGAGAGGGCAGCACTTGCCACAGCAGAAGAGATCCGGAAATATCTGGAAAAGAAAAACGGTTCTGGAAATTTGAAAAAAGAACGGATTCTGACCGTCTGCGGATCTGGCAATAACGGAGGTGACGGCATTGCCATTGCAAGACTTCTGCATCTGGCAGGGATCCGTTCTGAGATTTATCTTGCAGGAAATCTGGATAAAATGACAGAAGAAACCCGACACCAGTGGGACATTGCCATGTGCTACCAGGTACCGGTAATGAATAACCCTGTATGGGATGAATATACTGTTATAGTAGACGGAATTTTCGGCGTTGGACTTTCCAGGGAGATTACCGGGAATTACAAAGAGATAATTGACCATATGAATGAAGCTCCTGCATATAAAGCAGCGGTGGATATTCCGTCTGGCATTCATGGAGATACGGGAGCTGTTCTTGGAACTGCTTTTGAGGCAGATCTTACCGTAACATTTGCGTATAAAAAACGTGGGCTTTGTCTATATCCGGGAAGAGCTTATGCTGGCAGAACTGTGGTGGCGGATATTGGAATTTATGACCGGGACCGTGATGGCAGTGAGCTTGCAAGCAAGGCTGCCTGGCATATAGAAAAATCTGATATGAAAACTCTTCCGGCAAGAAAACCATGGGGAAATAAAGGAACATTTGGCAAGGTTCTTCTTGTGGCGGGTTCGAAGGGAATGTGCGGAGCAGCCTGTCTGAGTGCCAGTGCAGCACTTCATGGAGGTGCCGGGATGGTGAAGATCCAGACTGTGGAAGAGAACCGGATTCCTTTACAGAGCCTTTTGCCTGAGGCAATGCTGACCAGCGAATTTGATGAGGAAGCCAATAAGAAAAATTTAAACTGGTGTGATGTGCTGGTGATCGGTCCAGGACTTGGAACTGAAGGCTCAGGAAAGGAAAGAATGCTTTGGTTCCTGGAAAACGGAGCAAAAGCAGGAAAGCCTGTTATACTGGATGCAGATGGTCTGAATATTCTGGCAATGCATCCACAGTGGATGAAATTCATAGGGGAACAGACCATTCTCACACCCCACATGGGCGAGATGAGCCGTCTTTGCGGCTTGGATGTATCAGAACTAAAGGAAGACCCTGTAGCACGTGCTTATCAGTATGCAGAGAAAAGTAGCGGTGTTCTGGTACTGAAAGACGCATGTACAGTAGTGACTGACCGGAATGAAAAGCTGTATCTGAATCTTTCTGGTAATTCGGGAATGGCCACAGCAGGAAGCGGAGATGTACTTTCCGGTATTATCGCAGCTGTTCTCTGCATGTATTTAAGTTGTGAGGAAGAACAGGAACTTTCCTATAAAGCTGCCATGGCAGTGTATATTCACGGTCTTTGCGGTGATATTGCCAGAGAGAAAAAAGGATCTCACGGCATGACGGCGAAGGATATGATCGAAGCCCTGCCGGAAGTTTTGAAACTGGCAGAAGTTCAAAGTAAAGTATGAGAATTGTGACGTACATTTTGCAGAACGCCTTTTGAGGCATGCTCTGATAAATTTAGAAAATCGAGGAAAATGTTATGGAAAAATACAGCAGAATCAAAGCATTGATTTCTCTTGATGCAATCAGATATAATTTTGAACAGATGAAGAAGAACATAAAAGAGGGAACAAAGATCATCGCAGTGATCAAAGCAGACGCATATGGTCACGGTGCAGTACCTATTGCGAGAATGCTTGAGGAATTTGATTATATATGGGGATTTGCTGCGGCTACAGCCCAGGAGGCATTACAGCTTCGAAAAGCCGGGATCACAAGACCGATTCTGATCCTGGGGCTGGTATTTGAAGAATATTATAAGAAACTTGCCGAAAATGATGTGCGCATGGCCGTCTGTGATTATGAGACTGCCAGGAAATTTAACAAAGCTGCTGAAGCAGCGGGCAAAAAAGGTCTGATCCATCTGGCTGCGGATACAGGCATGACCAGGATCGGATTTAAGGACAGAGAGGAGAGTCTGGAGGAAATCCGCAGGATTGCAGCTCTTCCCAATGTGGAAATTGAAGGTTTATTCACTCATTTTGCAAGAGCAGATGAATACGACCGCACCCCGGCAATGGTTCAGCTGAAACGATATCTTGATTTTTCGGATCTTCTGGAAAAAAATGGAATCCATATTCCACTGCATCATTGTTCTAATAGTGCCGGAATAATCCGTGTACCGGAAGCCAACCTGAACATTGTCCGTGCCGGAATTACCATTTATGGAATTTATCCCTCTGAGGAAGTGGAAAAAGACATTGTAATGCTGAAACCTGTAATGTCCCTAAAGAGTCATGTTTCCTACGTGAAAGATGTGGAGCCGGGGGTTCAGGTAAGCTACGGTGGAACCTACACGACAGATCATGTTACAAAGATGGCGACGATTCCTGTTGGATATGCAGATGGATACCCAAGAATGCTTTCTAATAAAGGCTGGGTTCTGATTCATGGAAAAAAAGCGCCGATCTGTGGCAGAGTCTGTATGGATCAGTTTATGGTAGATGTGACAGAAATCCCGGATGTAAAGACAGGGGATGAAGTGACACTGCTTGGAAAAGATGGGGATGAGGTTATCAGTGCAGATACACTGGGAGATCTGTCCGGCCGTTTTTCTTATGAATTTGTATGTAATATCAGCAAACGTGTGCCAAGAATCTATATCCGCGATGGGAAAGAGTGCGGCGAGCTGACATATTTTGACTGAGCATACCCAGACAAATTGTGACGCGTATCCTTTGGAAAGCCTTTTGCAGGTATGCGTCAGGTAAGAACAATATAGACGGAAAGGGTTCCGTTACCGGCTTTTATAAGAACCCGTAACGAATTGCGGGAAAAATACCACACATGTATACACATGAAAAAAGTTGGAAATACTTATTTTCAGAAAAGTAAAAGTAAAACGGAGTGTGAATTGTGTGGTAATTAAAAGAGGGGATATTTTTTATGCGGATCTTCGGCCCGTGGTGGGAAGCGAGCAGGGAGGCATCCGACCGGTACTTATTATTCAGAATGATGTAGGCAACAGACACAGTCCTACCGTGATCTGCGCAGCGATTACATCCAAAATGAACAAGGCGAAGCTGCCCACCCATATTGAGATTGATGCATCGGCCTATGGAATTGAAAAAGATTCTGTAATTTTGTTAGAACAGCTTCGCACCATTGACAAGAGAAGATTAAAAGATAAAGTATGTCACCTGGATGGTCCTATGCTTGACAAGGTGAACCATGCTCTTGAAATCAGCCTGGAGCTTACATTCTCTTGACGAAAAGAAACTTTAGTGATATAGTTGTAAAGTCTCAGCGGCATTGACTGCCGCAATTGCACATTCGTGCTGCTGTGGAATAAGGAAGCAGCAGTATGTTTTCGTTACTGCGAAGGTAATAAGCAGTAACGCTGTCTAGGAGGAACAAAGGTTTAATATATGGAATCTGGCAGTAGTATGCCCCTGGCGGGCTTTGTCATTTTATTATTGCTTTTGTGGCTGAATGGTATTTTTTATGGATTTTCAGCTGCAGTGCACAATCTGAGCGAAAACGAAGTGGAGAAACGGGCGCAGGAAGGAGATAAGAAAGCAGTCTTTCTTCTTTCCCTGATCAACAATCCTGTTTCATTTGTCAATGCGATTCCGCTGATTGTTATGGCTTCCGGAGTCTGTTTCGGAGCATTTATCGTTCCATGGGCTACCGAGACCTTTTATCCCTACATAAAGCATTTGGCTGCATTGATCCTGGTGCTTGCACTGGTGATCATTCTGCTTGCGTCTCTTGGTATTCTTACATTCAGGAGAATCGGAACCTATCACCCGGAAAAATATGCATATCGGTATATGAAGATTGTAGGATTTTTTACCAGGATCCTGTATCCTTTTACTATGTGCGTAACCTTTATTGCCAAGCTGGCAGCAAGGCCATTTGGTGTTGCTTTTAATCAGTCAGAGGATCCGGTGACGGAGGAAGAGATCATTTCCATTGTAGATGAAGCCCATGAGCAAGGTGTCATTGAGGAAAACGAAGCAGAGATGATCCAGAATATCATGGAGTTTACGGACACTGAAGCCAAGGACATTATGACGCATCGCAAGAATGTGATCGCATTTGATGAGGAGGACAATCTTCAGACCATTGTGGATACCATGCTTGAGGAAGGAAATTCCCGTTATCCTGTATTTAGAGAGACGATAGATAATATAGTAGGAATTATTCATTATAAAGATGCTTTGAAATTTCTCACCAGGAATTCCTGGGCGAAGTTCAAACCCCTTAAGGATCTGCCGGGATTGATCAGAGAAGCTTCTTTTATTCCGGAGACAAGGGGAATCAGTGATCTTTTCAAATCCATGCAGATGAAGAAAATTCATATGGCAGTGGTAGTGGACGAGTATGGACAGACTTCAGGAATTGTCTCAATGGAAGATATTCTGGAGGAAATCGTAGGAGATATTCTGGATGAATACGATGAAGACGACAGTACGTTCCGGACGCAGAAGGATAACAGTGTGATCATTGACGCACTGGCGTATCTGGAAGATGTAGCGGAAGAGCTTGGAATTGATTTCGGTAAAGTGGAATTTGAGACCTTAAATGGTTATCTGACGAATCTTCTTGGACATATTCCCACAGAAGATGATCTGGATAAAGAAATTGTTGTAAACGGCTACCGTTTCAGAATTCTTTCCCTTGGCAACAAAACCATCGGAAAGGTGCGGGCCGAAAAGATAAAAAAAGAACCAAAAGGAGAGGATAAGAAATGTCAGGACATTCAAAATTCGCAAACATAAAGCACAAGAAAGAAAAAAACGATGCTAAAAAAGGAAAAATCTTTACCATCATCGGTCGTGAGATCGTAATGGCTGTTAAAGCAGGTGGTCCGGATCCGAACAACAATGGTAAGCTTCGTGACGTTATTGCAAAGGCAAAGGCAAACAACATGCCAAACGATACCATTGAGCGTGGTATTAAGAAAGCAGCCGGTGCTGATTCCGCAGACAGTTATGAGAAAGCTGTATACGAAGGATATGGTCCGAATGGTGTTGCCATCATCGTTGAGACTCTGACTGATAACAAGAACCGTACAGCCAGCAACGTAAGAAACGCTTTTACAAAGGGTAACGGAAGCATTGGAACCCAGGGCTGTGTATCCTATATGTTCGATCAGAAGGGTCAGATCATCATCGACAAGGAAGAGTGCGAGATGGACGCTGACGAACTGATGATGACCGCTCTTGATGCAGGTGCTGAGGATTTCAACGAAGAAGAGGACAGCTATGAAGTTCTCACTGCTCCGGATGATTTAGGTGCAGTACGCGAGGCTCTTGAGGCCGCAGGTGTTCCGCTTCTTGAGGCACAGGTTGCCATGATCCCGCAGACAACTGTTGAACTGACAGATGAGAAATCCCTTAAGGATATCCAGAGAATCCTTGATCTTCTGGATGATGACGACGATGTAACAGATGTATGGCATAACTGGGACGAATAATTTAATCAGATTTGCAGATACTACCTCCATACGATTGTGTGGAGGTATTTTTTATGCAGCAAAGAGAGGATAATGAAGCAGAAAGTGAAAAAAAAGAATCTGTAGAAAAAGAAGAACAGCAAAATAAGCAGATCCGTGATATGGGACAGGTTATTTTAAATGAGAATTCCAATAAATACAAAGTGGAACTTCTGACGATCATCGGTGAGGTAGAGGGGCACGAATCGGCGCCGTCTCACAGCAAAACTACCAAATATGAGCATGTTTTGCCAAAGCTTGCCATGATCGAGGATGACAAGTCTGTGGACGGGCTTCTGGTTTTGCTTAATACTGTGGGCGGTGACGTGGAAGCTGGTCTTGCCATTGCAGAGATGATCGCCTCTTTAAGCGTGCCCACAGTGTCCCTGGTACTTGGAGGCGGTCACTCCATTGGTGTTCCCATGGCTGTATCTGCAGATTATTCTTTTGTAGTTCCCAGTGCCACCATGGTGATCCACCCTGTTCGCACAAATGGCATGTTTATTGGCGTCGCCCAGTCCTACCGCAACATGGAGAAAATCCAGGACCGGATCACCACCTTCATTTCCAGTCACACTCACATGTCCCAGGAAAGACTGGAAGAACTAATGCTGGACACTACGCAGCTGGTAAAAGATGTGGGAACTATGTTAGAAGGTCCGGAGGCAGTGAAAGAAGGTCTAATCGATGAAGTTGGAGGAATGAAAGAAGCTCTTGGGAAATTATATGATTTAATTGGGAAAGAGAAAAGCAAATCCCCTGAAAAATGAAAAATTATACATTTTTTGGAAAAAATATAAGAAAAACAGGAGAATTTTATTTTACTAACCTGTCTTTTTGTGCTATAGTGTTATAGGATATGACCGACACAAGTGTCCATACAGCGGACATATACATGAAGTGACGGTTAAATATAGGTTACTGCCCGCGGAGTGAGCAGCAACAAATATAGTACTTCAGGAGGGAACTATGTATAAGATACTCAACGCAGAGAAACTTTCTGCAAATGTTTTTCTTATGGATGTGGAAGCTCCTCGTGTGGCTAAGCATTGTCTGCCTGGCCAGTTCGTCATCGTGAAAATGGACGAAGTAGGAGAGAGAATTCCGCTTACAATCTGCGACTATGATGCAGAGAAAGGTACTGTAACAATCGTTTTCCAGCCGGCTGGTGCTTCAACAACCAGAATGGCCCAGCTGAAAGCAGGCGATTACTTCGAAGATTTTGTTGGACCTCTGGGACAGCCATCTGAGCTTTGCCATGAAGATCTCGAAGAGCTTAAGAAGAAAAAAATCGTTTTCGTAGCAGGTGGTGTTGGTACAGCTCCTGTATATCCTCAGGTGAAATGGCTTCACGAGCATGGCATTACCGCTGATGCGATCGTTGGTGCCAAGACAAAGGATCTCCTTATTCTTGAGGACAAGATGAAAGAAGTATGTAATCTGTATGTTACTACAGATGATGGTTCTTATGTACGTAAAGGTATGGGTACAGATGTACTTCGTGACCTTGTGCAGAATCAGGGCAAAGAGTATGATCTCTGCGTTGCAATCGGACCGATGATCATGATGAAATTTGTCTGCCTGTTAACAAAAGAACTGAACATTCCTACAGTTGTCAGCATGAACCCGATCATGGTAGACGGAACCGGTATGTGCGGAGCCTGTCGTTTAATGGTTGGCGGCGAAGTGAAATTTGCCTGCGTAGACGGACCGGAATTTGATGGACATAAAGTTGATTTCGACCTTGCCATGAAGAGACAGCAGATGTATAAGACCGAAGAGGGACGTGCTCTTCTGAAGCTTCAGGAAGGCGATACCCATCACGGCGGATGCGGACATTGTGGAGGTGACAAATAATGGCAGATGTATTAAAGAAAGTACCAGTCAGAGAGCAGGCTCCTAAGGTTCGTGCTACTAACTTTGAAGAGGTTTGCCTTGGTTACAATAAAGAAGAGGCAATGGAAGAAGCAAACAGATGCCTTGGCTGTAAGAAAGCAAAATGTATGGAAGGATGCCCGGTATCTATCAATATCCCAGGCTTCGTTCATGAAGTAAAAGAAGGAAACTTTGAAAAAGCTTACCAGATCATCGGTGAGTCCAGTGCTCTTCCGGCTGTTTGCGGACGTGTATGTCCTCAGGAGACACAGTGCGAGGGTAAATGTATCCGCGGTCTGAAAGGGGAAGCTGTTTCCATTGGTAAACTGGAGCGTTTCGTTGCTGACTGGGCGAAGGAGAATGGTATCAAACCAGTTCCGGCTGCACAGAAGAACGGACATAAAGTTGCAGTGATCGGTTCCGGTCCTTCCGGACTTACCTGCGCCGGAGATCTTGCAAAGATGGGTTACGATGTAACAATCTTCGAGGCACTTCACAAAGCTGGTGGAGTTCTTGTTTATGGTATTCCGGAATTCCGTCTTCCAAAAGACAAAGTAGTTGCAGCAGAGGTTGAGAACGTAAAATCTCTGGGTGTTAAGATTGAGACCAACGTTATCATTGGTAAATCCGTAACAATCGACGAGCTTCTTAAAGATGAGGGCTTTGAGGCTGTATTTATCGGATCCGGTGCCGGACTTCCTATGTTCATGGGAATCCCGGGTGAGCAGGCTAACGGTGTATTCTCCGCTAACGAGTACCTGACACGTAACAACCTTATGAAAGCATTCCGTGAGGATTATGATACTCCGATCGCACATGGCAAGAAGGTTGCTGTTGTTGGTGGTGGTAACGTTGCTATGGACGCTGCAAGAACTGCACTTCGTCTTGGCGCAGAGGTACATATTATTTATCGTCGTTCAGAAGCAGAGCTTCCTGCACGTAAAGAGGAAGTTCATCACGCAAAAGAAGAGGGCGTACAGTTTGATCTTCTCTGCAATCCTGTTGAGATCCTTACAGATGACAAAGACTGGGTAACCGGTATTAAATGTATCCGTATGGAGCTTGGCGAGCCGGACGCTTCCGGAAGAAGACGCCCTGTTGAGATTCCTGGTTCTGAGTTTACCATCGACGTTGATACTGTTATCATGTCCCTTGGTACAAGCCCGAACCCGCTGATTTCTTCTACAACCATCGGTCTTGATGTAAACAAGAGAAAATGTATCATTGCTGACGAAGAGTTTGGTAAGACTTCAAAAGAAGGCGTATATGCTGGTGGAGATGCTGTTACAGGTGCTGCCACTGTTATCCTTGCTATGGGAGCAGGTAAAGCAGGTGCACGCGGCATCGATGAGTATATTAAGAGCAAATATGCAAAATAAAAGCTGCTGGCCTCAAAATGGACAGTAACAAATATATGCACCTTTTTTCTGAGAAGTAAGAAGGTATGAGTTCCCTGTCTGGGATTTCGGTTTGAAATCTCAGGCAGGGTTTTTTCTATTAGAGCGTGTTTGAAAAATCATTCCTGCAATCTGCAGACAAAACAGTCGTTCGATTAAAGTTGTATCTTTGCCTGCTTTGTGGTATAATAGGTACGCTTGACGGGTTTTTGCGGACCGTCTTATCCCAAAGAAAAGGAAATATTGAATATGTCAGTTTTACAGGCGATTTTATTAGGAATTGTTCAGGGAATCACGGAGTTTCTTCCTGTGAGCAGTTTCGGACATCTGGCAGCCATAGAAAATGCAATGGGAATTACACGAAACACTGCAGTCCTTTTTGAAGTGCTTCTTCACATAGGCACGATGGTGGCAGTTTTTTTTGCATTCCATGAGGATCTTCGCCGGATCGGAGAGGAGCTTCTGGGCATGATCATGGATATAATCGGGAATGTAAATATCTATTTTCACAACAGGAAAACCGGTGAGAATCTCCACTATGCCAGAGTGGTGCACGGAACATACCGTAAATTTACAGCGATTATGGCTGTATCATTTATTCCCACAGCATTGCTTGGATACATTTGCAGAAGACTGGTGACAAGAGCGGCGATTTCCCCGCTTCTTCCAGGAGCATGTATCCTTGTGACAGGAGTGTTTCTTCTTGTGACAGACCTCAGTAATATCGGTGGAATCAAGACACCGAAAGATGTGACTTATGACAATGCCATGTGGATTGGAATTTGTCAGGGGATTTCCGTATTTCCAGGTATATCCAGATGTGGAATGACGATTTGTGCAGGCTTATTATGCGGTTTCAGCAGGAAATTTGCAGTGAAATATTCTTATCTTATCAGCATTCCGGCAGTTCTGGGCTCTCTTTTTCTGGAGCTTGGACAGTTTACCACGCCAAAGATGAGTGTGTCTCTTGGATTTACCTATGTCTTTGGTATGATCGTGGCGGGAGTAGTTGGATATTTTATGATACGCAATCTGCTCCGCATTTTGCAGCATGCGAAACTGCGCTATTTCGCATTTTACTGTTTTGTGGCAGGGGCCATAGCGCTTATTAGCAATTTTGCATAACTGTCCGGCAGGAAAGCTTACAGAAACACGGATCGGTTACAAATTTGCCTGATGAAGGGGGAACTTTTTAATGGCAGCGTCTAATACGCCGAAGAAATCAACAACCAAACGTGGTACATCCGCGAAGAAAAAATCTTCCGCACGTACCCAGTCTAAAAAGAATACAGCAGGAAAGCAGTCAATATCCAGCGGCTTTCAGACGGAAATCATACTTCTGGTGCTGATGGCGGCAGCAATCATTCTTATGGTAAGTTGTGTCGGACTTGGTGGAAATGTCGGAGGAAGCATCAGCAAGGTACTCATGGGAGTAATGGGACTGATGGCTTATATTTTTCCCGTTGTACTTTTTATTATGGCAGCATTTCTGATCTCCAATAAGGGAAATGTGCTTGCTTATAAAAAAACAGCCGCCGCCGCAGTTCTGTTTCTGATCTGCTGTGGACTGGCACAGCTTTTTACAGAAGGCTATACAGAGAGTACAACTCTTGCAGAATATTACAGGATCAGTTCTGAGTATCGTACTGGTGGCGGAGCCATTGGAGGCGCAATCTGTATTTCTACAATCTCCGCATTTGGAACCATCGGTGCTTATGTGATCATTGTACTTGTGATCCTGGTATGTTTGATCCTGATCACGCAGCATTCTTTCCTGGGATTTTTGTATAAAGTTTATGATAAGATCCTGGAAGCTGTGAAGGGGCAGCAGGCGCTCTATCAGGAGGGAGCACCGGAGCGTCAGCTGAAGAAGCAGCTGAAAGTCCAGCAGCGCCAGCTGGCAGCCCAGGAGCGCCGTGAGAAAAGGATGCAGGAGCTGGAAGCTGCACTTGCCGAAGAAGGGATTGCTTCAGATATGGTGGAAGAACCATCCCGTTTTGAGAAAAAGGCAGCCAAACAGAAAGGGAAAAAGGCTTCCAGGACAGCTGGAAATGATTCCAGGGCAAATTCCCGGATGAGAATGCGTGGAAATAACCAGACCCGGGGCAGAAGAGGAGAAAACCTGGATTCTACAAGCTTTCTTGCAGGGACAGATTTATTTGAAGATAGAAATTCCGAGGAAAGCGGGGAATCTGTGGATCAGGAATTTCCTTTAAATCCAGAGAATGCCATGAATCCGGGAGATGCAGGATCACTGGAGAATATGACTACAGTGAATGGAGAATTTTCCGAGAGTGCTTCTGCTCAGAATCTTCCGATTAATACAGGAAAGTATGTGGATATCAGTGAGTATCGGGTCCAGGATGATGATCTGTCAATTGATGACAGAGAATCACAGGAGGAAACACAGCTGCAGTTTGCAATTCACCGTTCTGAGCCAGAGCAGTCAGACGAGCCAGATCTGAATACGAGCGCCTCCTCTGGACAAGATGATCCTGTACCGTCATATTCTATGGAAAAGGATACCACGGAAGAGGACGGTACTGTCTATATGAAAAATCCAGTTAGCAGTGACCAACCAGCTGAGGCAGAGGAAGAAGAAAACAGTTATGATGGAGTGGATTTTAATGAAGCTATGGCTACCATGCAGAATGCAGTTGCTTTGACGAGAGATACTTCTGGCGCAGCAGGTGGCGCTGCCCATGGATCTCCGGCAACTTCTGGCTTCCACTCTTCTGAAGCTTCTGACGAAATGGCAGCGGGGAATGGAGTTTCGGATGAAACTACTTCCCGTCAGTCGGCGAAGAATCCTAAGTCTTCCAGGCAGGAGATTGCCAACGGAATTGTAAATATCCAGCATGAGATCAAAACCCAGGAAGCGGCGGTGAAAAAGGAATATCAGTATCCGCCTGTGAATCTTCTGAAACGTGGAAATGGGAAATCCCAGGGAGATTCTGATTCCCATCTTCGAAAGACAGCTCAGAAATTACAGGAAATCCTGTATAATTTCGGAGTAAATGCCAAGGTTACAAACGTAAGCTGCGGACCTACAGTTACCAGGTATGAGCTGCAGCCGGAAATGGGTGTAAAGGTAAGCAAGATCGTAGGTCTCTCTGATGATATCAAGCTGAATCTTGCCGCGCCGGATATCCGTATCGAAGCTCCGATCCCGGGTAAAGCAGCTGTAGGTATCGAGGTACCAAATAAAGAACACAGTGCGGTTATGCTCCGTGATCTGATCCAGAGTCCGGAGTTTATGAATGCCAAATCCAAGCTGGCTTTTGCTGCTGGTAAAGATATTGAGGGTAAGACGATCGTGGCAGATATTGCCAAGATGCCCCACCTTCTAATCGCAGGTTCCACCGGATCTGGTAAATCTGTTTGTATCAATACACTTATTATCAGTATTTTATATAAAGCCAAGCCAGACGAGGTTAAGCTGATCATGATTGACCCGAAAGTGGTAGAGCTTAGTGTTTATAATGGTATCCCGCATCTGTTCATTCCGGTTGTCACAGATCCGAAGAAAGCTGCGGGGGCTCTGAACTGGGCAGTAAATGAGATGAGTAACCGTTACAATACTTTTGCAGAGTATGGGGTACGAAATCTGGAAGAGTTTAACCGCAAGATTGAGAAGATGAAGTTCCCGGAGGGAGAGCAGCGCCCTGAGAAAATGTGTCAGATCGTCATTATCGTAGATGAGCTTGCAGACCTTATGATGGTTGCACCAGGGGATGTGGAGGACGCTATTTGTCGTCTGGCCCAGCTGGCCCGTGCTGCAGGCATCCATCTGGTTATTGCTACCCAGAGACCGTCTGTCAATGTTATTACCGGTCTTATTAAGGCGAACATGCCGTCACGTATTGCCTTTGCTGTCACTTCCGGTGTGGACTCCAGAACCATTCTGGATATGAACGGCGCAGAGAAGCTTCTTGGTAAAGGAGATATGCTGTTTTATCCGCAGGGCTACCAGAAGCCTGCCAGACTGCAGGGAGCCTTTGTTTCAGATGACGAAGTCAGTAATATTGTGGATTTCCTTGCAGATAAAAATCCACGGACAGATTACGACAATAAGATTGAACAGCAGATGAACAATGCGGTTCTTACAGCTGGCGGAAGCTCCGGCGGCAATGAGCGGGATGTCTATTTCGAGCAGGCGGGTAAGTTCATTATTGAGAAGGAAAAGGCTTCCATAGGTATGCTGCAGAGAATGTATAAGATTGGATTTAACCGCGCAGCCCGTATTATGGACCAGCTGTGCGATGCAGGGGTTGTAGGACCGGAAGAGGGCACCAAGCCACGTAAGGTACTTATGTCTATGGAGGAATTCCAGACATATGTGGAAGAACATTTATAGGAAATTAATTCATGTTATGAAAATCTGTATATGAATAATAGCACAGAGCCTGTCTAAATACGTTTAAAATAAACTATGAGGACGGATTATCAGAAGTATGAATTGGAGTAATAGTTAAGAAAATATAATACATGTAAAGGAGACAATAAAAATGGTAAAACATATGGTAATGTGGTCATTTAAAGAAGAGATTCCTGAGGAGAAGAAGCCTGAATTAAAAGCACAGATCAAAGAACATCTTGAAGGTCTGGTTGGTGTTGTGCCAGGGCTCATTAAGGCAGAGGTTGTTACAGACCTTCTTCCATCCAGCACACGTGATTTGTGCCTGATCACTGAGCTGGAGAGCGCTGAGGCACTGGCTGCCTATGCAGTAAATCCGAATCATGTTCATGTTGCAGACACTTACGTAAGACCAAATGTATGCGACCGTGTAGCAATGGACTTTGAGGTGTAAATGGAAATTCGTATTATCACAGTTGGAAAAATTAAAGAGAAATACCTGAATGACGGAATTGCAGAGTACGCCAAGCGCCTTGGCCGCTACTGTAAGTTGAATTTTATCCAGGTGCCAGATGAGAAGACTCCGGATAAAGCTTCCGATGCGGTGAACCGTCAGATCAAAGAGACGGAGGGCAATCGGCTTCTTAGCCATATTCGCGATACAGATTATGTGATTGCACTTGCTATAGAGGGTAAAATGCTGGATTCTGTAGAGCTTTCTGACCTGATTGCCAGATTAGGCGTTCAGGGAAAAAGCAGCATTGCCTTTGTGATCGGAGGATCACTTGGGCTTTCTGATGCTGTTTTGAAACGGGCAGATTATAAGCTCAGTTTTTCAAGAATGACGTTTCCGCATCAATTGATGCAGATGATTCTGTTGGAACAAATTTACAGGGGATATCGGATTATGAATCATGAGCCTTATCATAAATAATGAGATTTCATTTTTGTAAAGTTCCATAAATGATAATTACAGACACAAGAACTCCCAGATGTTAGAGCATGTTCGAGGCAGCTAACATCCGGGAGTTTATTAGTTTACACGAGCAATCAGTCAAAACCTAAAGCCGACGTTTGTGTAAGTTTCTGGTGATTGCTGCCATAACGCGCAAAACGTGTGGTGTACGGTTTGTTAAAGCTTGCAATATATTTGAAGATAAATTTGGAAGTGGTACTTAAATTCCACTTGTACGGATAGATTCCACAGCCTCTTTGATTTTCTCTGGTGGAAGTACCAGCGCGAAGCGCACATATCCTTCCCCATGAGGACCAAAGCTTGCGCCAGGAGTAACGATGACACCGGCTTTTTCCATTAATTCCATACAGAATGCCATGCTGTCCGTGCGTTTTCCCGGAAGCTTTGCCCATACGAACATAGTTCCTTTGCCGTTTGGCTTCTCCCAGCCAATGGAAGCAAGTCCGTCGCATAGAGCATCACGGCGTGCCTGGTATTGTCTGCATTGTTCTTTTACGCTGTCCAGAGGTCCCTCCAGGGCAGCGATAGCAGCTTTCTGGATTGGCAGGAACATACCGAAATCGATCTGGCTGCGAAGCTTTTTAAGAGCAGAGATGATTTCTGGATTTCCAATGAGAAAGCTGATTCTGGCGCCGGTTACGTTAAAGGATTTGGAAAGGCTGAAAAATTCAACACCAACCTCCCGCGCACCAGGAGTGGCAAGAAAACTTCCACCTTCCACGCCATCAAAGATAATGTCGCTGTATGCATTATCATGGATAATTAAAATATCGTATTTTTTTGCAAATGCAACAATTTCTTCATAAAGTCCTGGTGTAGCAATGCTGCCTACCGGGTTGGATGGAAGAGAGACTACCATGTAACGGGCCTTGCGAGCCACATCTTCCGGAATATTCTTTACATATGGCAGGAAATCATGCTCTGCTACAAGCGGGTAGTAGTAAGGAACTGCGCCTCCTAATTTGCTTCCTGCTGCGAAAACCGGATAGCACGGATCTGGAAGAAGAACCACGTCTCCCTCGTCGCATAAAGTCATGCCAAGATGTCCCATGCCTTCCTGACTTCCATAAACGGACATTACCATATCCGGCGTGATTTCCACATGGAAACGCTTCTTGTAATATGCACAGACCGCATCCAGAAGCTCAGGCAGATCGCGGAGACTGTAACGCCAGTTCTGATCGTCAGCAGCAGCTTCCATCAGTGCTTTCTTAATATGATCCGGTGTATGGAAATCCGGCGTTCCAACACTCATGTTGTAGATCTTCTTTCCCTGTTTCTCAAGTTCAAGCCGCCTTTCATTGAGCGCGGCAAAAATTTCATCTCCAAATAAATCCAGTCTTTTGGAAAAATTCATCGTAAGTAAGCCTTCTTTCTCTCAAAATGCCAAACCAATAGGTTTATGCTAAAATCCTGTTTATTTTATCACAGTACTACAACAGAGTGCAAGACAAAAATGTATTTTCGGGCAAGACATTTGTATTGCTAATAGCAAACGAAAATGGATGGCTGCCGTGCACTGCCAGATTTAGGGGTAAAGTTCTTTTTTGTATAAATTTTAGAAAAAAATAGCAGCAGACACTTAAGAGGGCATTGTCTAAAAATAGAGAAACGTGTATAATTGGCTATATCAAACCAAGGGAGGAAAAGAAAATGAAGAAGTTTCTCGAAGAATTTAAGGAATTTTTTGCATGGTGAAAGCTCTGAATAAAGCAGCTGAGAAAATCCCCCCCCTTGATTTGAATAAAAAGACATGCGAGGATATAAATGAAAGACTACATGGCCCCTATGGAGGGCGTGACAAACTTTGTATACCGCCGGACTTATCACCGGTTTTATCATCCCATGGATAAATATTTTACTCCGTTTATTTCTGCCAAGCCGAAGAAAAACCTGAGCTTCCAGGAAATTTGCGAGGTGTCACCGGAGCGGAATGAGGGAATGTACGTGGTTCCCCAGATCCTGACCTGCAATGCAGATGATTTTATCCGTACTGCCCAGCTTTTGAAAGATGATTACGGACACCAGGAAGTGAACCTGAATCTTGGTTGTCCTTCTGGAACAGTTACAGCGAAGGGAAAGGGTGCCGGATTTCTGGCAGAGCCCCAGAAGCTGGATCAGTTCCTGGATCAGATTTTTTCGAAACTTGATATGAAAATTTCCATAAAGACCAGAATTGGAACTCACTACGAGGAAGACTGGGAGTATCTGCTGGCCATTTATGAAAAATATCCCATTCATGAACTGATCATCCACCCAAGGATTCAGACAGATATGTATCGCGGAGTGCCGCGGCTCGGAGCTTATGAGAAGGCTGTAAACCGTCTGAAAATGCCACTTTGCTATAATGGGAATCTGTTTTCTGCAGCTGATTATAAGCGGATTACAGAGCGTTTTCCAGACACTTGCTGCTTCATGTATGGAAGAGGGCTGATCACGAATCCGGGGCTGGTAACTGAGATCCGGAAAGGCATTCGTCCGAATAAAAAGACAGTAAGAGAATTCCATGATTGTCTTTTCGAAGAGTATCGGGAACTTCTTTCCGGCGAACGGAATGTGCTGTTCCGTATGAAAGAATTATGGAGCTATATGGCCGTTAATTTTACAAATTATGAGAAATATGCCAAGAAAATCAAGAAATCCCAGCATCTGTCAGAGTATTCGTCTGTGGTATCCAGTTTATTTGCAGAGCAGGATTTGATAGATTAAGTATTTTGGATATTTAGAACGCTGAAAGGATCCCCCTTGGCGGGCTAAATAGCAATAAATAATTCGAAAGAGGAATAACATGTTAAATACCGATCGTTTTGAAGAATTTATATCTCAGTATCCCATTTATGAATACCGCCTTGTGGATACTGCTGAAATAGAGGTAAGGGAGCGGGTGCGGATCATCTGCAAACAGGAGTGTGAGCGCTATGGCACCACCTGGGCCTGTCCCCCTGCTGTGGGCAGCCTGGAAGAATGTGGGAAGCGAATCCACAGTTATCCAAATGGAATTCTTTTTTCCAGTGTGGCAGAGGTTTCTGATGTGATGAACATGGCGGAAATGCTTGCCACCCGAGATGCTCACGAGGAGCTGACTACAGAGGTAGCCGGATTTTTAAAAGGGGAGGGATTTGAGACATTTACCCTGTCCACTGAATCCTGCGATCTTTGCGAGCATTGTGCCTATTTAGACGGAAAGCCCTGTCGCTTCCCGGAGAAAATGCATCCCTGCCTGGAAAGTCACGGTGTAGTGGTAAATGAGCTGGTAGAGCATCATTCCATGGAATATAATCTTGGCGGAAATACCATTCTGTGGTTTTCTCTGGTGCTTTTTCGCCAGAGAGCGTGATCTGTTAACTGTAAATCAGAATGAAAAGAAAACCTCCCGCATAAGCTAGAGATAAAGAACGGGAGGCTTTTTTTATGTCTGTATCAGAACGTTTTATGACAGCTATGGAACTTCCTGGTGACCTGTCTTGTAAAGCCCCTATTATAACGATTACCGGACCGTCGCAGGTACAGATTGAAAATTATAAAAGCATCTTATCCTATACAAGCGAGAAATTAATCGTGGTTACCTGCCAGGGACGCGTGATCCTTCAAGGGAAAAATCTGGAAATATTTCATTACACTACTTGGGAAATGGAAATAAAAGGGCAGGTTTTGTCGGTAATGTTAGAGCGTGTTTGAAAAATCATTCCCGCAGTCTGCCAGCTCCGGTTTGCGGTATATTTCACCTGAATTCGGTTGCCGTCCGGCAGTACATCGTAAATCCAATATAAATGGAGGCGAGATTAAAATGAATAACCCCGAAAAAATACTCCATGGATTTTTAGAACTTTCAGTATCCGGTGACCAGCTGGAACGCTTCCTGAATTTGTGCCACGCCAGAGCTGTCTCTTTGGAAAGAATCCGTTATCTGTCAGAAAAAAACATAACAACTCGCATTTCCATAAATGATTTCCGAAAACTCCTTCCCATACATAGAAAGACCAGAGTCCGTATCCATATTCTAAAAAAAAGAGGTTTGCCGTTTTTGCTGCTCAGAATCCAAAAACGTAAGTGCTTTACAGCCGGGTTCCTTCTTTGTGTGGTCTTGCTGCTCTGGCTCTCTGGCCACATCTGGAATATCCACATTGATGGAAATGTAAAAAATTCCACCCCTCAGCTTCTGGAATTTCTGGACCAGCAGGGAATTACCCATGGGATCCGTAAAAATCAGGTTAACTGTACCCGGATTGCCGACCTTCTCAGGAAAAACTATCCGGATATTACTTTTGTTTCTGCCAGGGTTCAAGGTACCCGGCTTCTTCTTACCATTCAGGAAGAAAACCTCACAGAAGATATCCAGCAAACCAACTCCCCATGCAATCTGATTTCCGACCTGGATGGAAAAATTGTGAATATGGTTATCAGAAATGGAACTCCACTTGTTAAAACTGGAGACATTTGCAAACAGGGTGATATTCTGGTATCTGGCGAGGTGCCGATCCTGAACGACAGTCAGGAAGTTGTACGTGTGGAATACGTTCCGGCAGACGCAGACATCTATGTGCGTCATCAGATTGCCTATTATCAGGAGGTCCCCCTTTCCTATGAAAAAAAGGTTCAAAGCGGCACTTCAAAAACCAGCTGGTATTTTCGTGTTGGTGACTTCGTTTTTGGCGCAGATACAGGAAAAAAATCCAGATATATAACCTCAACGGAAGAAATCCCTTGGAAACTTACCGAGAATTTCGTCCTTCCTTTTTCCCTGGGAAAAATCACCCGAACACCTTATAAGATACAGAGCACAGTTTACACGAAAGAACAGGCTCAGAAGAAAGCAGTACAGCAGCTGAGAATATATGAACAAAAACTTCTGAATAAAGGAATCCGGATTGCAGATTCCCGGTTGTCAGTCACATTTGACAGTACAAATTGTACTGTGCAGGGTACATTGACAGTAGACGAAAAAAGCGGAAAGAAGCAGAATATAGAATTCAGTCAGGAATCATAAGTGTTGAAAAACAATCTTTAGAGTGGTATACTTTTACCCAGAGATATTTTTGAACAGACACAAGGAGGAGCAGTTTTTGAAATCCACGAATATAGAGATTGACTCATTAGATATTTTACAGGAGCTTTTTGGAATCAATGATAAGCTGATCAAGGTGATTGAGAATCGTCTTGGCGTATCCATTACCCAGAGAAATTCCTGCATTACCGTAAGTGGGACTAATGACGGCAGGATACATTCAGCTGTGAATATTATTGAAGCCATGAAGGAAGCTCTTGAAAAACAGCAGCAGCTTTCCGTGGATATGATCCATCGTTTTCTGGATGAGACCGAGGAAGAGGATGACAGCGAGGAGGATATTGCAGACAGCACCCGCAAGGTGCTGGGGGATGCAGTGACTTTGAATTATAAGAATATTCCAATTCGAACTAAGACAATCGGACAGAAAAATTATATCACTGCTTTGAAGAACAATACGGTTACTATCTGTATCGGACCTGCCGGTACAGGTAAAACATACCTGGCAGTTGCTTATGCGGCAGAGCTGTACCGGAATGACGAGATTGAGAGAATCATTCTCAGCCGTCCGGCCATTGAAGCGGGCGAGAAGCTTGGTTTCCTCCCGGGAGATTTACAGGAGAAGGTTGATCCTTATCTGAAGCCGCTTTACGATGCACTAAATGACGTATTCGGGCCGGATCAGGCTGCGAAGTTAAGAGAACGGGGAATCATTGAGGTTGCACCTCTTGCATATATGCGAGGCCGTACTTTGAATAACAGTATGATCATCATTGATGAGAGCCAGAATGCCACACTTCCTATTTTGAAAATGGCACTTACCCGTATTGGTACTGGTTCTAAGATGATTCTTACCGGCGATGTAACACAGATCGACCTTTCCAAAGAGACGGATTCCGGACTTCAGAAGTGTGCTTCTATTTTGAAAAATGTAGACGATATTGCTACTATTTCTCTGACGAACCGTGATGTTGTCCGCTGCAAGATCGTGAAGGACATTGTTAAAGCATTTGAGAAAGAGGAAGCGAAAGCCCAGGAAAAGACCCAGAAGCGGGCAGTTCGGAGGACAAGCCGGTAATTGGGAAGCCAGGACAAAATTTTCAGTAAATGACAATCAATATCCTGTGGGAAGATTAATTTGAAACTGAAATGTGAATTTTACAGAATAATTCAAACAAAATAGTAAAATTGAACATATGGTGTCGCCTGTTTGAGAAATCAGGCAGATGTCATACAGGAGGAATAAGTTTTGGTAACAATAGAATATGAATGCGAGACCGATTTTGACCTTGGACTTGACTGTCCGTCTCTTGCTAAATTAGTTGCAGAGAAGGTGCTTGACATGGAGAAATGTCCATGGGATGCACAGGTAAATCTGGTTCTCACAGATAATGAAGAGATTAAAAGGGTAAATACAGAGTTCCGTGGCATTGAGAGAGCTACTGATGTTCTTTCTTTTCCAATGCTGCCATTTGAGACACCGGCAGATTATTCTGTGGCTGAAGATGATGAGTCCTGCTTTGATCTTGACAGTGGAGAGCTTCTTCTGGGAGATATTATGATTTCTGCAGAACGTGCTGCTGCCCAGGCAGAAGAGTATGGACACAGTGTAAAGAGGGAATTTTGCTTCCTAGTTGCACATAGTATGCTACACCTTCTGGGATACGATCACATGACTCCGGAGGAAGCCGCAGATATGGAAGCACGCCAGGCGAAGGCACTGGAGGAACTTGGAATTACCCGTTAAATTTTTTTGTGCATGACCCTATAGCTGGAGAGGCTTTTGCTGTTTGCCGTGAATAAGTTACTATGAAAGTTCCGGATGGCAGTTGCAAAGCGACTGATTTTCATATAAGGTGATGTCATCAGCAGGTGGCATTACCATTCCGGATGTATTTATAAGTGGCGGTTTCTGCAGTTTCTGTTCAGTTAGAAGGTTAAATATATATGCATAAGGAGGAGAAGACATGAAGAAAAAAATATTTAAACTTCTCACAGGAATGTTGCTTTCCTGCGCACTTGCAGGATCCACAGTAGCGGTACAGGCAGAGGAAGCCGGGACAGATACCGTGAAGAGTTATCTTACCGGAGAGGATGTATCTGTCGGCATTGGCCACAGACGTCCCATCGCAGTTATGCTTGGCAACGATACCAATGGCGCTCCACAGAGCGGAACTGAGAACGCAGGAGTCATTTATGAAGCACCGGTAGAGGGAAGCATCACCCGTCTCATGGCGATCATCGAGGACTATGACAATATTCCAAGGATCGGTTCTGTGCGAAGCTGCCGTGATTACTTCCTGTTCTATGCAAATGAGTATGATGCCATCTATTCTCATTATGGACAGGCTGTATATGCACTTCAGTATCTGGACCAGCACCTGATCGACAATCTGAACGGACTTACCCTTGGAAATGCTTACTATCGCAGCACTGACCGTGTAGCACCGCATAATGCTTACACTGATTTCTCCCATCTTCAGGCAGGAATCCAGAGCCAGGGCTATAGCCAGGATTATAAAGAGGACTATAATGGTCATTTCCAGTTTGCACCGGAAGGAACTGAGACAACCCTGGATGACGGAGTTTCTGCAAATGTTGTGAAGCTTGATAATTTCGCTTATAACCATCCGTGGTTTGAGTACAATGCAGAGACTAAGGAGTACAGCCGCTTCCAGTTTAATGCACCGCATATTGACCAGAACACAGGCAATCAGCTGACATGTGAGAATATTATTTTACAGTATTCCAACTATGTTCCATATGATCCAAATGGTTATCTGAACGTAGATACCCAGTCCGGAGGTGAGGGCAAATACATCACCAGAGGCAAGGCAATCGACATCCACTGGACAAAGGATTCCCAGTGGGGAATCACTCATTATTATGATTCCAATAATCAGGAGATTCAGCTGAATCCTGGAAAAACATGGGTCGAGATCGTGCTGAATGATTCTGTAGGTTCTGTGTCTTTACAGTAAAATAAATTAAAAATGGAGAGGGACGTCATAAGATAAGGCGTTCCTCTTTTGTATTTACGTGAAAAACATGCGCTAGAGCCTGTCTGCACCAGCGCATGATGCAAAAGAACGCGTTTTGACTTGATTTGCAAAAGTGATAGGACGATCAAAACACGGTAGAGCTCTTTCAGACTATGCAATATCTTACAGAAACAATAATTCTACACGTTAAAATGTGAAATTTTTCTGAAATTGAGAACTGTTTACCTGAAACCATGGACGAAATGAAAAAAATGATGTAAGATAAGAAATTGATATGTATGAAAAACTACATGGAAACATAATAACGGAGTTGACAAATAAAATGAATGATCGGGAAAGACTGAAAGATAAAAAACGTATTGTAATCAAGATTGGAAGTTCCTCTCTTACCCATGCTGAAACTGGCAAGCTGAATCTTCGGAAACTGGAGATTCTGGTAAGGGAATTGGGCGATCTTCGAAATCAGGGTAAAGATGTGGTTCTGGTATCTTCAGGTGCCATCGCTGTTGGAGCAGCAGCTCTTGGATTTAAAGAGAAGCCACAGGAGCCTCGTCAGAAACAGGCATGTGCAGCGGTTGGACAGGCCAGACTTATGATGATTTACCAGAAGCTGTTTGGAGAATACAATCAGATGGCAGGTCAGATCCTGATGACCAAAAATACCATGGTAAACAACGCCAACCGCAAAAATGCAGAGAACACGTTTAATGAGCTTTTATCCATGGGTGTGATCCCTATTGTTAATGAGAATGACTCTATTTCCACCTATGAGCTTCAGTCTCTGGAAAAATTCGGAGACAACGATACCCTTTCTGCAGTGGTAGCTGCTCTTATAGGGGCAGATCTTCTGATCCTTATGTCAGACATAGACGGACTTTTTACAGATGATCCGAATACAAATCCAGATGCGAAATTTATTGACACGGTAGAAACATTGGACGATGAACTTCTTAACATGGGAAAATGCTCCTCCGGAAGCAAAGTGGGCACTGGAGGAATGGCTACCAAGCTTACAGCTGCCAGAATTGCCACAGCTGCCGGTACCGACATGGTAATTGCCAATGGCGGCGATTTTCATAATATTCACCGCATTGTGGAGGGCGACCCCTGCGGTACATTGTTTGTTGGAAAGAAAAAGGAAGAATTTTTCCTGATCGATTATATTGAAAAATTGCTGTAACTGTTCAGTATCTTCACAGTTACAATTGCTTTAAGTTTTTGTATAAATTAAAATTACACAGAACATTCTCAGGAGGAGTATATTATGGACAGCACAAAAATCGACAGAATCAACACGCTTCACCATAAGGCACAGAGTGTAGGCCTTACAGAAGAAGAGAAAAAAGAACAGGCAGAGCTGCGCAAGGAGTATATTGCCACCATTAAGATGAACCTTAGAAATCAGCTGGATAATATTGATGTAAAGGAAGCCGATGGTACGGTTGTGAATCTTGGAGAAAGATATGGAAGAAAAAAGACTCATTAGAAAGCAGATTTTTGCAGCCAGAAAGCAGTGCAGCGATGCGCAGGTAGAAGAATGGAGTCATCAGATTACAGATCAGGTGCTGAAACTCTCAGAGTTTGTGAAGGCTAAGCATATTCTGGCTTATGCAGATTACAATCATGAAGTAATGACCAGATATATCATTGAGGAAGCCTGGAAAGCAGGAAAAGAAGTAGCAGTCCCGAAGGTTGTGGGAAAGGATATGGTTTTTTACCGCCTTACTGATTTTTCTCAGCTAGAGCCTGGATATTTTGGAATTCCGGAGCCTGTCAGAGGCGAGATCGTGAAGTGGGAGGATGCTCTTATGGTCATGCCTGGTGTAGCTTTTGATCCTGAGAACAACAGAGTGGGATATGGCGGCGGCTTTTATGACCGCTTTTTAGAAAAACATCCTGATATTACCAGACTGGCAGTGGCTTTTGATTTTCAGATCCTTGATCTGGTGCCCACAGAACCTACGGACATTTGTCCTCAGATCATTGTGACACAGAGTAAAGTTTACCGGAGGGAGGACTTATAAATGAATGAAATGCTGGAAACTCTTGGCAGGAATGCCAAAGAGGCAGAAATCGTTCTTCGAAACCTTGATACAGCTAAGAAAAATCAGGTTCTGGAGGCTGTTGCAGACAGCCTTGTTGCAGATTCGAAAGCACTTCTTACAGCAAATGCCATTGATGTAGAGAATGGCAGGAAGAATCAGATGCCAGAAGGACTGGTGGATCGTCTGATGCTGACAGAAGCCAGAATTGCAAGCATGGCAGAGGGGCTTCGTCAGGTTGCGGCACTGGAAGATCCTGTCGGGGAAGTGACCGGGATGAAAAAACGTCCCAACGGACTTCTCATCGGACAGAAGAGAGTCCCTCTTGGAGTGATCGGAATCATCTACGAGGCAAGACCAAATGTGACAGCAGATGCTTTTGCCCTCTGCTTTAAAACTGGCAACGTGGTGATCTTAAAGGGTGGTAGTGATGCCATCCATTCCAATACTGCTATTGTGGATTGCATCCGCAGAACCCTGGATGAGAATGGAATTACGAAAGATGCGATCCAGCTGATCTCTGATACTTCAAGAGAGACTACCGGAGAATTCATGAAGATGAATAAATATGTGGATGTACTGATTCCACGAGGGGGCAAAGGTCTTATTAAAGCAGTTGTAAATAACAGCACGATTCCTGTAATCGAAACTGGTACCGGAAACTGCCATATTTATGTGGATGAGAGCGCAGATCTTCAGATGGCGGCAGACATTGTGATGAATGCCAAGACACAGCGGGTGGGTGTCTGCAATGCCTGTGAGTCTCTTCTGGTGCATGAGAAAGTGAAGGATGCTTTCCTTCCGGTTCTTGCAGAGCGCCTTCGGACAAAGAATGTGGAGATGCGTGCTGACGAGGAAGCGAAGGCTTTGATCCCAGACGCAGTTACTGCCACTGAGGAAGACTGGGGTACAGAATATCTGGACTATATACTTTCTATAAAAGTAGTTGGATCTGCAGATGAAGCGATTCGCCACATCAATCGCTACAATACAGGCCATTCAGAGGCAATTATTACCAGAGATTACAACAATGCCCAGAAATTCCTGGATGAAGTAGATGCAGCTGCTGTATATGTGAATGCTTCTACAAGATTTACGGATGGTTTTGAGTTTGGTTTTGGTGCCGAGATCGGAATCAGCACCCAGAAGCTTCATGCCCGTGGCCCCATGGGACTTCTGGCACTTACTTCCACAAAATATATCATTTATGGAAACGGACAGATTCGTCCTTAGGTTTGATTTTTGAACCGAGATATGTTATACTAGACTTCGATGTTAATATTTAATATGGGGGACTCATTTATAAGGAGGACTTTTTAAAATGAAGAAAAAGCAACTTTTGGTATTCATTATGGCGGGAAGCCTTGCAGCCGGAATGTCTCCGGTGACAATGGCATTTGCAGAGGCAGATACCCAGACCGTGACAATAGAGGACACAGTAGCTGTTGCCGCAGAGTCAGAAGAAGGAGAAGCAGCAGCTGAACCAGTGCAGGATATTTCAGATGCCGCAGCAGATACACCTGTGGAAGAACCTGCACAGGCAGCAGATACGCCGACTGCAGAACCAACCCAGGCAGCTGCAGATACACCGGCAGCAGAACCAACCCAGGCAGCTGTAGACACACCGGCAGCAGAACCAGCTCAGGCAGCGGATGCGGTTGTGGATGATGGCTTTAACAGCGGAGATACTGCTGAGCTGACTTTGGAGGAAGAGGAGAGTGCTACCCCTACTCCTGAGACCACTGGTCAGATTATCCTGAAGGCAGCAGATGGAACCCAGACATCCTATTCCACATTAGCAGAGGCAATTGCGGCAGCACCGGTTAATATTGGCAAGGA